>JAICPP010000062.1 GCA_025929805.1 Gemmatimonadales bacterium
GAGCGTCAACTTCATCTTGGCGTAAGTCCTAGTCAACGTGTACCTTGCAAGCATGTTCCTCGCCCGATGCGCAATCGGCGCGGTGTTGGTTTGTGTGGCAGCGCCGGCCTCGGCCCAAGAGCCCTCCTCACCCCGACTTACCGCAGCCCAGCCCTCTCGAGCTCCACCGCAGGATCCCATCGCGGTTCGAGTGGTCTACCCCGGTCCCGAAGATCGTGTGCGGGTCCGCGATTCGAGTTTCTTGCTGGGGTCGGTGTCGGACGGTGAAGTACGGCTCACTATCAATGGCAGCAGAGTACGGGTCTGGCCCAACGGCGCCTGGCTCGCATGGCTGCCGTTTCCTCCGGACAGCGTGATGCAGTTCCGGATCGAGGCGCACCGCCAGGCCGACTCGACCGTGCTGATCTATCCGGTGCGAAGAGACCCGCGTTACTACCCGGGTGAGGTCCACTCCGGGGGCGCCTGGATCGACACCATGTCGCTGACCCCCCGCGGCCAGGTCTGGCTGCCACCCAGTGAGTATGTCACGTTATCGGCTCGGGTCGCCGACGGAGCAGAGGTTCGCGTGCATCTTCCGGATGGGTCCACTGTTCCGCTCCAGCCACAACTGCAGCCCGAGGAGGTGCTGCCCGCCATCCGCGCATTCGAGCGCGATACCGCCAAGCTCCTTACCCCGGACGAGGTGCGCTACGTCGGACTGGTTCGAGGCAGGACCCTCGGTCCGCATGCCGGCCCCATGGTGAGGGGGCCGTCCCCCTCGCTGGTTCAGGCTCTCGCCCGATCGGCCTTGCGTTGTGTCACTGGCGCGCAATGCCCCAGTCCTTATATGGAGCTCCTGCCGCCGGATGCCGGTTGGGCCGTCATCGAGGCCCGGCTGGGGACTGATACCGTTCGGGCCCGCTGGCCGCTCCAGATTGCGCTCATAGACACGCTCCCGCTGGTGGCGGAGTTCGATGATGACACCACCGGGACAGGAAAGACGGATAGTCTCACCCCCGGGCGACCCGCTCCGGGCGGAGCTTACCAGTGGTTCTTTCCCACCGGGACGCGCGCTGCGGTCACCGCGCGGGTGAATGACGACCTCCGTATCCGGCTCTCGCCCGATGCCGAAGCCTGGGTGCCTGCAGCTGAAGCTCGACCACTTCCGAGGGGGCTCCCCGCGCCCCGTGCCGTGGTCGGGTCGGTGACCCTGAGTAGCTGGAGCGACCGAGTGGCCTTACGACTTCCACTCTCCCAGCGGGTGCCGTTCCAGATTATGGAGGACGAGCGGAGTCTGACGGTCCGGTTCTACAGCGCAGTTGGCGACGTCGACTGGATCCGCTATGGCGGGGACTCGCTGGTGCGGCGGCTGAGCTGGAATCAGAGTGGACGAGATGAGCTTACGTTCAGCGTAGAGCTGTCGGAGCCGGTCTGGGGGTATCGCGCCCGCTGGAGCAGGAACGACCTGGTGCTCGAGATTCGGCGCCCCCCACGGCTGTCCACCGGTGATCCCCTGCGGGGCAGGCTCATTGCCATCGATCCGGGTCACCCACCCATGGGTGCTACCGGTCCTACCGGCCTTCGAGAGGCGGACGCCAACCTCGCGGTGGCGCTGAGGCTCCGAACCATGTTGCAGGCTGCGGGGGCCCGGGTCGTCATGACCCGGACAGCCGACACCGCCGTGGATCTCTGGTCCCGACTGGCCACCGCAGATACCAGCGGTGCGGAGCTGCTGGTTTCCATTCACAACAACGCGCTGCCTGACGGCATCAACCCCTTCACCAACAACGGCACCAGCGTATTCTATAATCACCCACGCAGCCTGCCGCTCGCCGCCGAAATTCAGCGCGCACTGGTACGCAGGCTCAAGCTGCCGGATCTGGGCATTGGCCGAGCCGACCTGGCCCTGGTACGGGCCACTTGGATGCCCGCGGCGCTCTGCGAGGGGATGTTTCTGATTCTTCCCGACCAAGAGGCCCAGCTCCGGTCACGCCAGGGGCAGGGACTCTACGCTCGGGGCGTCCTCGAAGGAATTCGGGCCTTTCTTCGAGCCCGGGCTCGGGATCGGTCGGGTGCGAATGTGGGCCGGCGGGGATCAGGGGCGTCTCCTAGGTCGCACTCGAACAGATCGTCTCGTGCCCCGGCCCTGGCCGGACCGGTGCCGGGCGTCGCTCCTCAGTAGTCACGGGGTCTGGCTGATGTTTCACCTCCTCCTGGTTGACCGGCGCATTCCGAAGCACCTCGGTAGTCTCGTCCTCACTCTTCTCGCATTCAGTCCCGCTGCGGTCCAGGCCCAGAACCCCAGTGATCGTGACGCATTGGAACAGTTTCGAGACTCGCTCGCAGCGATCACCGACTCCAACGGCCTCCTCCTCCTCGAAAAGCGTCTGATCGATTCCGCCAAGACCGATCGCAACAACGGGGTGCTCCACCTGAAGCTCGGCTTCCTCTCTCTCCGACTCGGCGAGATGGGTGGCCATTCGCACTATGATGACGCTGCCTCGGAGTTTCAGTGGGCGATCGACCTCCAGCCATCGTGGCCCTACGCCTGGTATGGAATGGGACTCGCGGAGTACGGGGTGGGCGATTCGCAGGTGTCGTTCGTCACCGGTCTCAAGACGATGCTGGGCAAGGATGCGCTCACCCGATCCGCGGTGGCCTTCGCCAAATCCGCCGAAGTCGATCCCTCGTTCGTCCGAGGACTCGTAGACCTGGCGAATACAGCGCTGCGGCAACGGGTGAATATCAAGCTGGGGGTGGCGCTGCAGGCGCTGCGCCGGGCGGGCAAGACTTCCGCGGGCAGCGACCCGGAGGTCCTTCTGGCTCGTGGGCGGGTGGAACGGGAAGTAGGGGATGGGGATTCCGCGCTGGTGGCGTTCGATGGGTTCCTGCAGTACGGCTCCAACCGGAGCCTTGGCTTGCTCGAGCTGGCACGGACCCGGTTCCTGCTCGGCCGCTTCGATGGACTGCCGCCGTATTACGAGGGAGCCACCTTCGATGACTCGGCCACCGTAGCCGGGTACCGGGCCGATCTCGCCACCATTACCACCGCCGGTGAGCTGCGAGGGTTCGATCAGCAACGGGGCGCCCGGCGAACGGCCTACCTCAAGCGGTTCTGGGGCCAGCGTGACCGCTTGGAACTGCGACCCGAAGGCGAGAGGCTGCGAGAGCACTATCGCCGGCTGTATTACGCTCGCAAAAATTTTCAGCTGACCGCCAACAATCGACACTACGACATCGTCGAGCGGTATCGCTCGGGCAGCCGGGATTTCGATGACCGAGGTGTCATCTACATCCGTCACGGGGAGCCCTCCAGTCGGGCCAGCTACGCGGCGCCAGGCCTGGAACCCAATGAATCCTGGCGGTACAGCCGGGCGGATGGTGACCTGATCTTCCACTTCATAGCCCGAGAAGACGTACAGGATTTCAAGCTGGTCGAAAGCCTGTTCGATGTGCTGGGTTTCAGTGATGCCGTGAAGCTCCAGGGACAGAACAATGGGGCCGCCGACAACGCCATGGCCGAGCAGCTGATGCTATCGCGTGAGCAGTTGTCCCCCATCTACCGGCGCCTTCAGGGCGCCGGTCACATGAGCACGGGCCGGTATCAAACCCAGGAACGGCGGGCAGGGCAGGAGAGCATCGCTCTCGGTACCACCAGCGACAGTTACGAGCTGCGTTTTCCGCAGGAGCTGAAGGTGAAGTCCGAGGTGCTGGCAGTAGGCCGTGACTCGGGTCGCCACCAGCTGCAGATCGCCTACGCCATCGCCGGCGCCAGTTTGGAGCCGGTCACGGTCACCCGGGGCTACCTCTACAGCATTCGGCTGCGTTTCGTCGCCACCAACCAACGAGGCCAAGTGGTGTCTTCAATGGACACGACCCGGCACTTCGTCGCTCCGGAGCCGGTGCCGCCCGGCGAGCATCTGGTTGGCCGGGTGGGCGCCACGGTACCACCCGGTCCTCTGCGATACCGGTTGGCCATCCAACAGGGTGAGGCGGCAGGAGTCACCCTCCCTCGAGACAGCGTCAGAGTTGGCCCGCTCACTCCCGCGGCGCTCAGTCTCAGCGATCTGGTCCTGGGCAGCAAGAGCGCCAATCTGGCCTGGCGGAGAACGCCGGAGGATACGGTCCTATTCAACCCTCTTCGCACCTATCGCCGGAGCGAGGAGATGGAGCTCTACTATGAGATCGACGGGCTCCGGCCGGCTCCCTATACCGTGGAGCTTGCGGTGAAGAAGAAAGGGTCGGGCGGTGGGCTGTTCCGGAAGATCTTCGGAGGCGGGGGCGCGGCCATAAGCCTCAAGTTCGAGGAGCAGGCCACCACACCCCAGGTCAGCACCCATCGCAGCCTGAAGCTGAGTCGGCTGAAACCGGGGAACTACGTTCTCGAGGTCATGGTAATGGATGCTGCCGGCCGGAAAGACCGCCGGACCCAGGAGTTTCAGGTGGTCGAGGAAGAGAAGCAGGAGGGGTAAGCGGGGTAAGTGGGGTAGGCGGGTAAGTAGTAAGTATTAAAAAACCCCTCCACCGATTGGCCGGAGGGGTTCTGTTTGTGCTTACCCGCTTACCTGCCTACCCTCTTCTACTCACATCGGCCATGCCGTTGGACGGCTGGGGGTGAGGATGAGGAGTGGCTGAACCAGACTTTCGGCCTTCACGACCGCTTCGACCTGCACCAGGTGCTGGGTGACTCCCGTGCTGGTGTCGAAGGTGGCGATGTTCATCAGCATGGATGCGAGGGGGCGGTCGGCTTGCTTGGTTCGGCCTCCCTCCACCGGTGTGATCGTCACTCCCGGCAGCAGCGTGATCCGGGCATGGCCGAACAGCCACAGCGGAAGTCCCTCCAAAGCTTTGAGCAGCCGCTCGTTGAAAGCCAGGCTCTCACCATGGAGAGTGATCAGGCCGAGGGTGGGCCGCTCGTTCTGTCGGCGCGAATGCACCACGAACCCGTAGTTGAAGGCGGGGTCCTGACCCGCAGCACGCCGGAGGGCAGCCCGGAGCTTTTGCTGGCTGAAGGCAATCGTGTGATACGGAACCACAAGCTCTCCAAAGGTGATGTAGCAGGGTAGTTCCCCAATTTGCTGCACGTGACGTGCCAGTCGAAGCGGGTACGCAGGTAAGTGGGTAGGGCTGGCGGATTCTCCTCTAGGGGTTGATCGGCTGACACTTACGCCGTCAGCTGCTGACCCGCTTGCCCGCATACCTGCGTACCCGCTTATCGCAACCCCTCTCGCGATACGCCACGCGTTCCGCTTGACTCAGCCGGAAGCGCGCGTAGCTTGCGCCGCATGTTCTGCTCCCGCTGTGGAAGCGAAATCACTGGAAAATCGAAGTTCTGTCCCTCCTGCGGTCTCGACCTCATGGCCACGACGCCGGTTCACGCCATTGCCACCGGTGTGCTCCAGGAGTTGGACCTGGTTCGTGAGGCTCTGGCTTCGGAGTACGACATCATCGAGGAGCTGGGACGGGGCGGGATGGCGATGGTTTACCGGGCCAAGGATCGCCAGCTCGAGCGTGAGGTGGCGATCAAGGTGCTGCCGTTTTCCCTTGCCTTTGACACCGAGTTCGTCGAGCGCTTCCAGCGTGAGGCCCGCACCGCCGCCCAGCTGGAGCATCCCAACATCATCCCGATCTATCGGGTCGGCCGCTCGGGACGGGTCATCTACTTCGTAATGAAGTTCCTGCGCGGCGGATCGCTTTCTGGGCTGCTGGGCAACCGCAAAAAGCTGACCCCACCCGAGATTCGGCGGCTGCTGCTCGAGGCGGGCAGTGCCCTGGGTTACGCGGCCCAGCGCGGCATCGTGCACCGGGACATCAAGCCCGACAACATCATGTTCGACGAGTTCGGCCAGAGTGTGTTGACCGACTTCGGCATTGCCAAGGCTGCGTCAGGGCAGAAGCTGACCGGTACCGGGATGTCGATCGGAACACCGCACTATATGAGTCCGGAGCAGGCCCGGGCGCAGCCAATCGACGGTCGAAGCGACATCTATAGCCTGGGAATCGTCGCCTACCAGTCCCTTACGGGAACCGTGCCCTACGATGGGGAGGACAGCTTCTCGATCGGGTACAAGCACATCACGGAGCCAATCCCGACCCCAAGCCTGGTTACTGCCGACGAGCGTCGTGTATTCGAGGTAATCAAGCGGATGCTCATGAAGGATCCGTTCGATCGATTCCAAACCTGCGAGGAGCTCATCGCCTCTTTTCAGGGGCAGCCGATCGCGCCGACGGGTGCGGTTCGGACCAGCGTCGCCACCTACGCACCTGCGGCCGCAGTAGCCGCGGCCGGCGCCTCGGTTGGTGGGGGGGCCGGTCTGCCTCCGATCGTAAGCCAGCCGACCACACCGCTCGACTCGCCCTTGGTTAACCGGCGGCTCACGCCCAGAGAACGACGCGAGCTGCCGCGGCGGGTAGCGGATCGCTCCCTCGCCATGCGGCCCAGTACCTCCTCCTGGGCCTGGCTCTGGATCCTGCTGGCGATTCTTGGTGGTGCAGGGGGAGCCTTCTACTACTACAAGGCCCAGGGATTTGCTCCCGGCAAGGCGGCCACGCACCCGGATTCGGCCGCCCCGGGTCCAGGCGGTTCTCCACCCACCGACACCACGGCGGCACAGGCCCCCATGGTTCCCCAGGAGACTACCCCACCACTCCAGAGCTCAACGGTCCTCAGGGATACGACCACTCGAAGTGCTCCTCGAGATTCCTCTGCGGCAACCGCGCCGGCGCCGAACGAAGTCGTCGGCCCGGTGGATAGCGGAGGCATACGACTGATCGGCTTGCCCAGAGGATCCACCGTGCTGATCAACGAAGAGCCGGTAACCCAAGCTGTCACCAGACTTCCGCCAGGCCCTCACGCCCTGGCCATCTCCGCTCCCCGATACAACTTCTATTCGGATACAGTGGTCGTGCGGCCGGGAGAGATTCAGGAGTTGACTCCCCAACTGGTGCCGATCGGCGCACCGGTGCCCGTGCGGAGCAGCGAGGAGCGGCGGGCCACGGCCGGGTGTGTGCCTGGGCCCGGCTACAATGCCGATGGATCCTGCTTCGAGGAACGGCCCAAGCCGGTGAATCCGCCCTTCGTGCCGCTTCCAGCCGATGCCCAACCCACGCCCCGGCCGTCCTTGCTCTGGGTCAAGGTCTCGGCTGAGGGTCGCACCGTCGACGTCATGCGGTTACGCCCCTCCAACGATCCGGCGTTTGAGCGAGCGGTTCGTAACTTCGTCTGGACGGTCACCTGGCATCCTGCCTTGAAGGATGGAGCTCCGGTGGAGGCCTGGACCCAGATGCTATTCCCGCCGGCACAAACCCAATAAAAGCGGGCTCGTGCGCCCAAAGATCCACCCCTCTGCCTTCATCGCATCCACCGCAGCCGTGATGGGCGATGTCTCGGTGGGCGAAGACGCCAGCGTCTGGTACAACGCAGTGCTCCGGGCCGATATGGCCCCGATCGTCATCGGAGCGCAATCGAACATACAGGATGGCACCATTGTGCACGTCGACGAGGGCCTCCCCTGCACGGTGGGGCAGCGGGTCGGGGTCGGTCACCGGGTCATCTTGCACGGCTGTACGGTAGGTGACGATTGCCTCATCGCGATGGGTAGCGTGCTGCTCAACCGAGTGGTGATCGGATCCGGCAGCGTCGTGGCGGCCGGCGCGGTGATCCCGGAAGGAATGCAGGTGCCCTCCAAGTCCCTTGTCATGGGTGTTCCCGGACGGATCATCCGGCAGGTGGACGACGCGTTGGCCGAACGGGTCGCCGCCACCTGGAGCCATTACGTGGAGGAGGCCCGAGCTCATCGGGCCGGGCGCTATCCGTTATGGCATCCTTCGCCTCGATAGAATGACGGCGACGTCCCGCGCTTCGTAACTTCGCCGCATTTTTTCGTTCTCTTCGTCGTCCTATTTTTCCTCAGCCATTCACGTCATCCACTTGTCGACATTGCCCTTATATTTGTGATGTGAACAGCAGGATTGCACGTAGTTCCGTGCATTTTTCATGGTATTGTCTCGCTGAGGTAACGTTCCTAGCTTGGCCTTCCGCTTCGGCGGCAAGCTCGATGGTGCGCAGGGTCGGTGCAGTGTCGGTCATGACCGCTGAGCACCCGCTGGCCCTCTGAGACAATACTCTATCAAGCGGGGAGTTCCATGAAATCGTCCACTCCACGGGACGCGGTTCGACTGTCGCCCAATGCGATCACGGTGCTCGAGAAGCGCTACCTTGTGAAGGACGAGACCGGGACGCCCGTGGAGAGTCCGAGTGATCTGTTCTGGCGCGTGGCCCGTACCGTGGCTCAGGCGGATGGGCAATATGGCGCTTCCGCTGCCCAGGTTGAGCAGGTCGCAGGCGATTTCTTCGGGCTCATGGCCGACCGGCTGTTCGTGCCGAACTCGCCCACGTTAATGAATGCCGGCCGCCCCCTGGGACAGCTGTCCGCCTGTTTCGTCCTGCCGGTCGACGACGCGCTCTCCAACGGCAAGAGCGGCATCTACGATACACTCCGGGCCATGGCACTGGTCCACCAGTCCGGCGGTGGTACCGGATTCAGCTTTTCCCGGTTGCGTCCGAAGAACGACATCGTGCGCTCCACCATGGGAGTCGCTTCGGGCCCCGTGTCCTTCATGAGCCTGTTCGACGCCTCTACCGATGTAGTCAAGCAAGGAGGCACCCGTCGCGGCGCCAATATGGGCATTCTGCGGGTTGATCACCCCGATATCCTCGAGTTCATAACCTGCAAGGATGACACGACCAAGATCACGAACTTCAATATCTCGGTCGCGGTTACCGACGCGTTCATGGCAGCCGTGGAGTCGGACGGGCTGTACGATCTGATCCAACCCAAGACTGGTCAGGTCACCGGCCAGCTCCGGGCGCGCGATGTCTGGCAGCTCATTATCCACGGCGCCTGGAAAACTGGAGAGCCGGGCGTTTTCTTCGTCGATAAGGCCAATTACTACAACCCGGTTCCCCACCTCGGCTCATACGAAGCCACTAACCCGTGCGGGGAGCAGCCGCTGCTGCCGTACGACGTGTGTAACCTCGGGTCGATCAATCTGGGCGCGTTCGTTAAGCAAGGTGAGATCGACTGGGACCACCTGCGCCGGGTGGTGCACCTCTCGACCCACTTCCTGGAGAATGTGATCGATGCGAATCAGTACCCGCTTTCCGAGATCACCGAGCTGGCCCAGCGAATCCGGCGCATCGGGCTGGGAGTGATGGGCCTGGCCGATGTCTTCGTGAAGCTGGGGATTCCCTACGATTCCGATGAGGGGGTCGCGCTGGGTCGGCGAATTCAGCAGTTCGTCGACGAGGAGGCCAAGATCGAGTCCGAGCAGCTGGCCGGCGAGCGGGGCACCTTCCCCGAATGGGAGCGAAGCATCTGGGGGCCCGACGAGACCTGCGCCCGCAACCGCGAAGGGGACCGGATCCGGCCCATGAGGCGCCTCAGAAACTGCAATGTGACCACCGTCGCGCCCACGGGCACGATCTCGATCATCGCCGGGTGCAGCTCCGGTATCGAGCCGCTCTTCGCGGTCGCCTTCATGCGCAATCAGGCCGGCGTTCTCATGCCGGATGTGAACGAGGATTTCGTCGCCATTGCGCGGGCGGAGGACTGGTACTCAGACGATCTCATGCGGCGCATCGCCGAGGCAGGGCACATTCAGTTCCCGGAGGTTCCGTCCAGGTGGCAGCGAGTTTTCGTCACCGCCAACGCGATCAAACCCGAGTGGCACATCCGGATGCAGGCGGCTTTTCAGGAGTTCAACGACAGTGCCATCTCCAAGACCTGCAACTTCGCGCAGGAAGCCACCGAGGAGTACGTGGAGGAGATCTATCGCCTGGCCTATCGACTCAACTGCAAGGGTGTAACGGTCTACCGGGATGGCAGTCGAGACATGCAGGTGCTGTCGACGGGCTCCACCGCCAAGAAGGTCCAGGAGCAGCATTCCGGCTCTTCCACGGCTTCGGTGCATCCCGGCGACCTTTCACTGCGCTCGGAGCGCGCACTCCAGGGTGAGATCGCGGAGCTGCGGGCCGAAAAGGAGCGTTTGCAGCAGATTGTTCATGAGCTGGAGTCGGAGAACTTGCAGCGCCGCCAGAAGCGGTCTCGCCCCGACGTGCTGCGAGGCACGACCCGGCGGGTGGAAACGCCGTTAGGCACCCTCTACGTCACCATTACCGAAGACGAACGGGGCCAGCCCTTCGAGGTCTTCATGACGCTCGGCAAGGCAGGCGGTGCGCTGATGGCCGATGTCGAAGCATTGGGACGTCTCATCAGCCTGGCGCTCCGCTCGGGGATTCCCATCAAGGAGATCTATCGCCAGCTCCGCGGAATCAGCTCGGACCGGGTCATCGGCCTGGGGCCCAACAAGATCCTTTCGGTGCCCGATGCGGTGGGCATCGCCATCGAACGGTGGATGCAGGAAAAGCAGGGAATTCAGCAGGAGCTGCTGCCCGGTGTAACCTCTCAGAACGTCGCGGGTCAGGCCGACATTGCGCCGGTCGTCGCCCAGCCAGTGGCCCAGAGCGGCAGCCGGGGTGAGCAAATGATGTTGGGAGGCATGCAGGAGATGCTCTCGGGGGCGTGTCCCGATTGTGGGTCGCAGCTCGAGTTCGCCGAAGGTTGTATGAAGTGCCATGTGTGCGGCTTCAGCGAGTGTGGTTGATCGTGGTCATCCACAGGTAGCCAAGCCGCGACACGACAGCGCCCGTCGACCCGCAAGGTCGGCGGGCGTTGGTGTGTTATCTCCCCTACTGAAAGGGCCAGGATCATTCCGGACTGGCGAGAGGAGCTGCGCGCGCTAGCCGCCGCGATCGGATCGCACATCGAGCGTGGCGCCGATGCACTGGAGAGCCTGGCTGATGGGACCCCGGATCCCTACCACATCGTAGGCTACCGAGGCTATGGGCGGCCTGGCCGAGTGCTGGTGCTGGCCCGCGTGCTCCAGAACGAGAACCTGCCGCGGCCGGACCCGTCTCATTCCAAGATCCACAACATGCTCAGTATGCTGAAGCGCCTGGAAAGCGATCCGCTTCCGTTTGCCAGGATCCGAGCGTGGTCGGCAGACAGGAAGGAGGAGCTGACCGCGGATGACGAAGGATACGTCCGCGCCTGGTTGGATTCGAACCCAAAATCTGGTGGCGGATGGGATTCAGTGGCACTCGAGCTGTGTGATCCGATGTACCGCGCACCGGTCGTGCACGCCCCCATTCTCGTTCCGCCCGCTTCCGCTACGTTCGCTGTCATCAGCGACATGGATGACACGGTTCTCCAATCCGAGGTGACGAACTTCATTCGTGCGGCCGGCATGGTGCTTCTGGAGAACGCCCGTACTCGCCTGCCATTTGCCGGAGTGGCAGCGTTTTATCGGGCGCTCCAGGAAGGTGCCGCCGGCGGAGCGGGAAACCCCATTTTTTACGTGTCCAGTAGTCCGTGGAACCTGTATGATGTGATCGTGGATTTTCTCGAGGCACAATCCATTCCGATCGGCCCAATACTCCTGCGGGACTGGGATCTGGGACCGTCACTGCTCCGAAATGCAGCTCACAAAAAGAGCCTCATCTACGAGATCCTGGCGACGTATCCGTCCCTGCCGTTCATCCTGATCGGCGACAGCACGCAGGAGGACCCGGAGATCTATACCGACATCGTCGCCGCGCACCCCAGCCGCATTGTAGCGGTGTATATCCGCAACGTGCGGCCGCATCCCGAGCGCTCCGCCGCGGTCCACCAGTTGGCTCGGCAAGTGACCGAGGCGGGTTCGACTTTGGTGCTGGCAGATGACACCTTGACGGTGGCCTCCCACGCAGCCGCGCACGGGTGGATTGGAAAAAACAGCCTGCCGGACATCAGGGAGGAAAAGCGGGCCGACGAGGGCACGGGAGACAAGGCAGCGGCTCCGGGAGTCGAGCGGGCTCCCCCAACACCCACCATCGTAGTGGACAAGGACGTCGGCCCTGCCGAGCTGGAATAGCGAGCGAGAACGAGTGGAAGACCACGGTACGATAGCCGGAACTCAGCTCGAGCGTGCGACGGGGGATTTCGCCCCCGTGATCGACCGGTTTGCCCGGTTTGGATTCGCGGTGAAGGGAATTGTGACCATCCTGATCGGTGCGCTCTCCTTGCGCTACGCTCTGGGATGGGGCGGATCGGTCGAGGGTCCTCACGGCGCCATCGAGGCGCTCCTGGCCGAGCCCTTTGGAGAGCTGATTCTCGCCGTGCTCGCCGCAGGCCTGGCTGCCTATGCACTCTGGATGTTTGTGGAGGCCGTCGTCGATCCAGAGAAGAAGGGTACCGGCGTGCGGGGCATCGCCGAACGGGGGGCCTTCTTCGTCACCGGGATTGGTTACGCGCTACTCGCCAGGGCCACTCTGAGCCTGTTGCTCGCGAATGAGCTGTCCAGCGACATGGGTCTGGAGGATCTCGCTGCCTCTGTACTCACCCCGGTCATGGGACGCATGGCCGTCGGCCTGGCAGGCACCATGGTAATGGTTGCCGGCCTGCTGCAACTCCGGCTCGGGCTGAGCGCGGGCTTCCGGCACATACTTCGTCCCGCCCTACCGAAGGTCTGGCACGTCGCGATCGTCGCAACTGGGGCGTTCGGGTACGCTACCCTCGGGCTCCTCTCGCTCATGGTAGGCTATTCGCTGATTCAGGTTGCAATCCGGTATACCCCATCCGAGGCAGGCGGATGGGACGAGGCGCTCTGGCTGCTGGCTGGCTTGGTCGAGGGATACTGGCTACTGGCTGTCGCCTCGGCAGGCCTTATCTGCTATGGCCTCTACTTCGTCCTGCTCATGCGCTATCGGTCGCTCTAGGGTAGCTTCCCGCCGGAATACTCTGGACGGTACGCCAGCCCCGGTACCATAATGGAGAACTTACGGTGTCACTAACCACGGTCTAGGGAAGAGAGGATTCACATGTCGGCTGACCAGCAAGGAGGCGCCCTCAAGCCCATCAAGCCAGCCCGGGTCGCGGAGGAGCTGAAAAAGCTCAGCAGCCAGCGTAAGGAGGGGAAGCTGGAGCCTGATGAGTACGAGCATCGCTTCTCCCGTATGATCACGGAGTTACGGGAACGTCGGATCGACGGGAGCCGGGCCGATATTCTGGGCACGCTGACTCCTCTCAAGGAACAGGGCGTCATCTCGTCGGCCGATTGGCAGCGCCTCATCCGACAGTTGGGTCTCGGGTGATCCTGGCGCCACTCGAAATGTCCGTCCCGGCAAGGGACGGATTGGTTCTCAAGGGGACGCTCAGCTACCCGGAGAGCTACGCCGGAGCTGGGTTTCCTCTCGTCATCCTCGCGCATCAATATCCCAGCACCCGTGATAGCTACAGTCCGCTCGTCGCTGACTTGATCGAGAGCGGTATGGCAACACTGGCGTTCGATGAGCGCGGCCATGGGGCTTCGATCAACTCTCCCAGCGGACTCAGAGTGGTCGACACTCCCGAAGGTCTAACCTCAGAGGCCTTCGGCAAAGCCTTCATGAGCAGCGCGAGCAAGATCGGTTTTGGACAGATCGAGAACGACATCCTGCGGGTGGCGTCCTGGGGGGCCAATCAGAACTTCATCGACACCAGGCGACTCGCGTTGGTCGGCGCCAGCATTGGGGGAAGCGGGGTGCTGCTGGCAGCGCCTCACATTCCCAACGTTCGGGCAATCGTTACCTTGGGTGCCGCGGGTGCACCTGCGATCGCGCCAGATGCGTCGCAGCGTATCAGAACCAACCTGGAGCGGCTCAAGACTCCCTGCTTCCTGGCGTCTTCCCAGGAAGACCCTTTCGAGGGCGGCGCGAACGTCACCAACTGGAGCAAGGGACTCTCGCACGTCACGCCCCGCCTGGTCGCCGGCGCGGCACACGCCATGGCTGTCTACTTCGATGTGCGTGACGAATTGCTCCGCTTCCTGCACCAATCTCTCGACGTGCGGTGATTCCTCGCCGGAAGCTCGGGCCGGACGCACCGCAAGTCTCCGCCGTAGGCTACGGCGGCATGCATCTTTCCATTCAGGATCGTCCTTCCCCAGATCAGGCCATACGGGTGCTTCACGCCGCTCTCGATGCCGGGGTTACCCTCATCGATACCGCCGACGTGTACTGCCTGGATGACAATGACATCGGACACAACGAGCGACTGATAGCCCAAGCCCTGAGGACCAGTCGGCACGCCAGGGAGCAGATAGTGGTGGCGACAAAGGGCGGAATGCGGCGACCGGGAGGTCGCTGGGAAACCGATGGCCGGCCCGGGCACCTGCGATCCGCCTGTCACCGCTCGCTGGAGGCGCTGCAGGTGGAGCAGATCGACCTCTATCAGCTGCATACCCCGGACCCCCGCGTACCTCTGGAAGAAAGCATGGGCGCTCTGGCCGACCTTCAGCGCGAAGGAAA
>JAICPP010000224.1 GCA_025929805.1 Gemmatimonadales bacterium
AGCCGCCTTCAAAGAATTTCGCGACTTCGGCTTCCTTGCCGGGCTTGGCTTGGAGACGCACTAGAAGGGCTGTACGGACCTTGGCAGCGGCCTTGGTTGCGGAGGGCATCAAACAGGCGCCTGCACTTCTCCTCGCCGCCACACGACGCTGCATCAGCTGCAGCCCGCGGCTCGAGACCAGTAGGGACAAACTACAGCGAGACGACCACGAGCGGCTTGTCCCGCCGTGCGAAGCTCGCTCGGCCGCGTGCAACAGCGCTCCCCAAGTCAACGTGCGAGAGCTCTCCCGGCGAGGATCGTCCCGATGAGGAGGACCCCTGCATCAAGGTAGATCAGTCCGAGATGGCCGAACGTCCCGATACCGTAGACATAGTGCAGCGGGAGGGCCAGCCCGACTCCAATGACCGGAGCAAGGAAGGCCGTCCACAGGGCCCAGCGCTGCCCGGTGCGAATTCCTCGCCAGGCGAGCGCGATGACCGCCACCCCAAGGGCGATGATGAACCCCGCCACGGCGACCTGTAGGTGACTGATGTAGTTGTAGAGCCGTGGGCTGAACGCTTGGATCTGCTCCGGTGTTCCGCCTACGTGTTCCGGCGTCAGCCCGAGCTCGATGAAGCCGGTGAAGTTGCGGACGAGAAACATGAGGCCATAACCCACGAGACCAACCCCTGCCAGGATGACAAGGTTGGCCCCGAGACCAGCTGCGGAGGCGGAGGTTGAGCCAGATGCTGCGGTGGTCGAGTAGACTGCCATGGTAGGGTTCCTCCACCCTAGAGTAGGTGTCAATCGGCCCATTAACTAGGAGATCACCGAGCTTGCGCGAGGACGATGCCGCGTGAAAAATCGCTGCAGAATAACGCTTCCGCAGGGAGACGGTGTGCTCTGCAGGAGACGGTGTGCTCGATCTTCAGGAGATGCTTCACGTTCTAGGCAAGTCGAGAGGGGTGCCGGACCAACTTCGACATTTGAGCGAGTAAAGTACGGCAAAGTTCGGCAGGAAATCATGAATTCCAGCAGCGGGTGACACGACGCGCGTGGATACTGCACGTTGTCGGAGTTTCACGGGTTAGACTGACCCCTCTGGATTAGGAGAGTCCTGGTTCGAGCCCAGGAGGGGCAACTGGAAGGCCCGGCACTACAAAATGGGTGTTGGACCTTCAGATTGTTCTCCGACCTTTAATCTTGCCGTGGTTCCACCACGTTTCTTGGGCCTAGCCAAGCCCGAGACTCATCAACTTCTTCGGCTCCGCCATTACCCTGAGCATCGACCGCTCATCCGAGTGCTGGTAGCACGTGAGCAGTGTGGACGCGTGTCCTTCCATCCACCCTCCAGTGGTCACCCAACAGGCACACCACAGGCTGCCGCCGGCCGGCTTCGGTGCGAGCAGTTTCATGCTGGGTTTGGCGACCACTCCGCATGGGCGCGGTCGGCCTGTCCCCGCTACTGAAGCGGGATGGGACCCTTCTCTGAGTCCAACCCCCCAGTTGACCAGCGGCCTGAGCTCCAGACACGCCCGCTCTGCCGCACCTCCCGACCTAATCTTCTCGCCCCCTCCCAGAGATCCAAAGCACGGCCACTGCCCGTTCACCCGCTCCGCCGCGCTCCGCCGCCACCCGTGGTTCCCACCGGCTCTTCTGGGCCCTCCTGGAAGGGTCTCAATACGATGGATTCCTTGGTGCTGTCCACGATAGCCTTCAGCTCTTCCTGCTCCGGCTGCGGCACTCCGAACCTATCCAGCGAGTGTTGGAAGTCATCCAACATGGCTTGCCATTCTTGGTCCGTGATCATCAAATGCCGATGCGAATCGCCCATCGAGCGACCAGAATACGTTTGCGGGCCGCCCGTGGCCCAACATACCATCTCCGTAGCCAGGAACTTGAACCCTGCCGGGGAAACTCGGTGGTGAGCTTCATCCACCCGAGGATTCGCATTGAGCCTTGGATCGCCCATGAGTCTGTCGATGAAGTCATCGACGACGGTAGCGATGTTATATACGCCACCGAGCCGATCGTAGAGCGATGGCTTCTCCTGATCTGGCATGGCTGGCCTCCTTATGCTGGCGTGCTTGCTGAGTCAGCACGCCGTTGCGTTCGTTGGACGGTCATTAGCTTGCTGTAGGGCGATAGCCGGTGTCCTCGGTACTACGCCAGGCCAAGGGCATCACCACGGCGGACCGGCCCGCCCCGCACCACGGAGGCATAGAGGCCAACGTTGGCGTGGTTATGCTGGGCTGCCGTGCGCAGGATACCGGGATCCTTCGCCAGATCTCCCTGGGATAGCGTCGTCATCACGCAGCGGGGGCAGGGGCCGGTGATGCTCAGGCGGACAGCGTCCCCGATGGCGAGCGTCCGGCCGATCCAGCCATTCTCAACGAAGTCCTTCACCCCGCTGGCGGTCTCCACGACGATATTCGGGCGGAACCGCCGGACCTCGAAACGCCCCTCCGGAAAGAGCTCGCGGAGCCGGTCGACAGTGGCCGTGGTCAGCAGATGGACGACGGCGCAGTCGAAGAACGTGCCCTCCGGGAGATTGAAGTCGGTCACCGTGTCTCGGTAGTCGAGACCCTCCATATCAGGCCAATACTCCTCGGCCTTAGGCGTCCAGGGATTGGGGAACGTGGACTCAACTACCTCCCGATGGCCGCGTTCGGTTGCATCAAGTGTCACCTCCCGGTTGAGCGCCCGCGACAGGATCTGGTGGAGGTCGCTTTGCTCGCTGGTGACCAACTTTCCATCGGGCAGGGTGATGCGGACCGGCGGCAGCTTCGCCCCGGGGCGCGGGGGCTCGACAAAGGCCGCGCGGAAGTCAAACAGCTGCGCCCACTTCCGGGGGTTCTTCGCGCTCGCGACCTTCCCATCGGCGCGGTCCACGAGCGCGTAAGCGCGATCCCCCAGCAGCCCGCGGTCGGTGAGCTCGGCAGCGTTCAGCTCCTCTCCCATCATTGATTTGACTGGATACCGCCAGAGGGAAACGACCGAACCAAGAGCTGCGTGCGCCGGATGCGACATGGTTCACCCCCAAACGCCTACAGCCCGTCTCGGAGGCCGAGACGAGCTAACCTGATCAAACCGAGTGTCTCGGTCCGTGGGCCAACATTACAGCATAGCACAGCATAGTGGACTGCCCGGAGCCGTCAAGCGTCGCGACCCGGGCCTCAGCCAGGAATTCGAGGCCTCCCCCAGCACACCATCGTCATCACCGAAGCGAGTTACTGGTGAACCAGTTTTAGCCCTTGTCTTATGAACCCACAAACGTCTGAAGGAAGGGTTGAAGGAGAGGTGAACCGCTCGACCGCCCTCTGCTCCAACCCTCACACTCTTGAAGGCGAGACTCTTAGCGAATCAGTCGAGCCAGGGCCGCCGTAGTTTTGCCGTAGTTTCTCCGGGCGAATCCGGGCAAACTTCGGCAGCAATCCGGGCACCGATGCTCAGAAAGTGGCCGAATCCCAACAAGTTGTCCGAAATGTCTGCCTGGGCAGGAGGACTCTGGATCAGGAGAGTCCTGGTTCGAGCCCAGGAGGGGCAACTCGAAGGCCCAGCACCGCGCAAACAGTGCTGGACCTTTCGCTTCTTTTCAGGCGGTAGGACCGGAAGTAGGACCCGCTGGGGGCGTCTTCCGGGGCCGGAGCGCCCCGGTCAACGGATCCCATTCGACGGTGTCCGGGCCGACCGGCCCGTAGTTCTTCGGCAGGAAGTGCCCGTTCTGGAGCGCCGACTCCATGCGTCCCGCCAGCCGGTCCCACCTGTGTATCGTGTGCAGCCAGCGTGCGCCCCCCGTAGAGCACGGCGAGCAGCACCAGGAGGCGGGGGTGATCTCGGTGAGCGTGCCGTTTAGAGGACAGCACACCGCTCACCCACGCTGATCAGTGAGGCATCAAGGTCGTGAAGCGTAGGCACCACTATGAAGCCCGGCAATGACTCAGCCCCGGCTTTTCCTATTCACAGCACGGTGTGAGTTACTGAACCCTAGACCTCATTCCGGCTGCATTGTCAATCCTACAACGCAGACAAACCTGAATTGCTCCTCACCTAAGTGGTACTCTAGCTTTCGACCGTCAACTCAGGTCAAAACAGAAAGCAGGATGTTCACGTCAAATAGGAAAGGCCCATATGAACCGCCTATTCCTTGCATTTGCCTCTGCAATCGTCATGTCGGCGCCCAGTGCGCATAGTGCAGATCCGCCTCAGGCGCCCGTGATGATGGAAGAGATGACGACAAGGGAAGTACGTGACGCCATCAAAGCGGGAAAGACAACAGTGCTGATCTTCAATGGCAGCACCGAGGCATCAGGACCTGCTCTGGCACTTGGAAAACACGTCGTTCGAGCGCGCTACCTGGGTGAGCGCATCGCGCGAGAGTTGGGCAATGCTCTGGTTGCGCCGGTCATGCCGTTTGCTCCTACCTCTGACGAAAGCCGTTTTCCGGGCACGGTCAATTTGTCGGC
>JAICPP010000093.1 GCA_025929805.1 Gemmatimonadales bacterium
TCGCTGGAAGCCCGAGGACACCGGGTGGTAACACTCACCACGGCAAGTGAGCTCGGGTTGAGACAATGAAATGACCAGCCGCAGGACCGGCCAGCTGGTGGCTGCCCTCATCGCGCTGGTGGCGTTCGCCTGCGCCGCTTGGGCCGCGCGGGCCGCTTCCATTCCCGAGCTTCGAGTTTACGACGGCTACTGGATGATCCTGGGGGCTAGTCTGGCGACCTTGATCATAGCACCACTGGTTTGGCGTTGGCGCCGGGAACTGTCCCTGATCGCTATCACTCTCGCGACTCTGATCGGCAGCGTGGCGCCGCTCGTTATTTCGGCCGCGCGGTATCGCATGCCCCTTCGGGCCAGGTTGCTCGGTGCCTGGGTATTGGGAGGCGCGGACGTGGTAGGCCCTGCACTGATCATCGGCTTTGCTTGTCTCTGGTTTGCCATTCGAAAGTATGAGCCCAGGGACATCAGCACAAAAGGGACTGTATGAGCAGCAGCCTCACCGTGTATCTGAACGATCACTTGGCGGGCTCGTTGTCCGCGCTGGAACTTTTGGAGCATCTTCTCACGCTGCACTCCGGACCCGAGCGGGAAACGCTCACCAAGCTCCGCACCAACATCGAGGAGGATCAGGAGGTTCTGCGGCAACTGCTCCAGGCGCTGGGAGGGAAGGAAAGTCCGGTGCGGAAGGCGGCAGCCTGGCTCACGGAGAAGATAGGACAGGTCAAGCTGAAGTTTGACGACCCGCGGGACGGCGACCTGCGGGAGCTGGAGGCACTGGAAGTACTGGCCCTGGGCATCCAAGGGAAGTTGTCCCTCTGGCGGGCGCTGGCAGCGGTGTCCGATACCGTGCCTCAGCTCCGCGCGCTGGACCTTCCCCGGCTCCAACAGCGCGCTCAGGATCAATTCGAGCTGGCCGAGAAGCTCCGTCTTCGATCCGCCCGGGTTGCCTTGGCCCGGTGACCCCGCCCCTCCCGGGGTGAAAAGAAGCGGTGCAGTATGCTGCAAGTTGTTGCACGGATTGACGTAACACCTCCGCGCAATCCATCTTCCCCCGAACCCCCGCCCCTCTCACCATTTTGGAGCTCGTCATGCCTACGCCGCACGGGCCCGCGGGCACGTCGCCGCGCAAGTTCGTCAATCCTCGTGAGCGCTTTCTGTACGCCGTCATGGTGTTGGTGAGCTTGGTAGTGTACGGGGGGCTTCTCCTGGCCGGCTTAGCGAATCCGCAGGCGGCTGCCAGCATCTGCGTCTACGCAGTCGTGTTCTTCCTCATGGGTATGTTCGCTCACGGCCTGGCGCTGGGCAGGATCAGGGGCAACGCCATCCGAGTCTCCGAACGCCAGTTTCCTCAACTCCACCGGCTGGCAGGGGGGCACGCTCGGCGCCTGGGTCTCAAGCAGGTGCCGGCGGTGTATGTGATGGAGTCCGGTGGGCTCCTCAATGCCTTCGCGACCCGGTTTCTGGGACGCGACTTCGTGGTCATTTATTCCGATGTACTCGAACTCGCACTGGCCCAAGGAGAGGCCGCTGTCGGCTTCATCATGGGACACGAGTTGGCTCACCTATGGCGTGGGCACTTGAAGTACCGGTGGCTGACTCTTCCCGGCCGCTTCTTCCCCTATCTGGGGGCCGCATACTCCAGGGCCTGCGAGTATACCTGCGATCGCGTGGGTGCCTTCTGTCAGCCGGATGGGGCGATCAGCGGGTTGCTCGCCCTGGCCGCGGGTAAGGAGCTCCACGCCCATGTGGACGTGAAGGAGTATGCGGCACAAGCGGTGGCGGACCAGGGCTTCTGGGTCCGTCGCGCCGAACTGATGTCCTCCCACCCTCACCTGACCAAGCGGGTTGCTGCCTTGCTCAAGGCGGGTATTGCGATCCCGGCCAGGAGTCAGTGGTCGAATACCGGAACTGCTGTAGCGGCCTGAGCTCGAAGGAGGTTGGTCATGGCCGAGTGTGCCGCCGCCCCCGCGGCACACCGGCCAGCTTCGTTTTTGCCGTTGCGCCTGATCCCCGCATGATCCATCGTACGTCTCGGTTACTTCCTCTCGATGTGTTCGCCCACCCCTAGCCGAGCTGCACAGCTGCCGCGAGGAGGATGGCATGGCACCGCGAACGCGTTATTCCTTGGACAAGGTCAACGTAGAAACGGGGGAGCAACGGGCCTCGACCTGGACCTTTGGCGGCCGGGCACTCTCTGGCATCGAGCAGACGTATGCCGTCCGGGATGAGAACTTTCGCTCTCGCAATCAGTGGGAGTTCATCATCCGAATCCCCCGCGATCGCGATGAGCGGATCGAGGTCCGCCCCCGCACAACTCCGAACGTGAGGGCATGGGCCGAGCTTCCCGATCGGTCACTCACTTTCGCCCGCGCTACCAAGGGCAGCTCCAGAGGAAAGCTGTACTGCCAGGTAGCGCTGGCGGACCCCACCGGAGCCAAGAGCAGGGACGTCGTGCGAGGTGATGAGCGGCACCGGCTTCCCCGCTGGTTCGACGGGCTCAGAGGCAGAATGCGCACCAAGGAGAAGGTGAAGAACACGAGGGGCACCGACGGCAAAGCCCTCGTCGTGCTGGTTCCAGCCAATGATTACGGGTTCATGATCCGGCTCTTCTTTGCCACCAAGGTGTGGATCCTGAAAGAGAAGATTGCCCTCGACGCATGAATACGCTGCCCAGGCAGGCGCCGGACACCATGGAACCGGCCCGACCACACTGTCGCGCGTGTGCCGAGGTGGCGGGCGAGATCTCGGCGCCGGGCGGGGTGGTGCTCGACGATGGCTTGTGGTTCGTCAGTCATCATACCGGTCCGCATAGCGATCCCGGCGAGTTGATCGTCAAGACCCGGCGGCACTGTGAGTCGCTCGCAGAGCTTACTCGCGAGGAGGCGGAGTCGTTGGGCCCGCTGCTCCAGTCGACAATCCAGGCACTCGAACGCGTGGTGGTCGCGGAGCGGATCTATGCTGTGTCCTTCAACGAGCGCATTCGGCACGTCCATTTTCTCCTGCTTCCCCGCACCAGGAACATGCCTCGGGGCCACGTCATCTCGGATCTCTACCGGCGAGCTCGCAACCTGCTTCGAAGGCTGCGGGTGCTGCGAAACCCCACCACTGCCGCCCGCGCCGCGGCCGCATCGCGCATACGTGAGGAGCTGCGACCCTGATGGGTTGGTCCATAGCAGAACTGAAGGCCGAAGCCGACGCTTGCGCCTGTGCCCGCCTCATGGCCAGCTCCGAACCCTGGGTGACGCTGGGTCGCAGCTATGAGGCTTCGCTCGCCATCATCCAGGACCGGACCCGCGAGGTATACCTCCTCTGGGATGAGGGCGTGATCGCCGGCTTTATCATACTGTGTGTGACCGGCCCATTCGTGGGATACATCCAGACGATATGCATTCACCCCCAGCGCCGAGGCCAGGGGTGGGGCTCCCGGCTGGTGGCCTTTGCAGAGCAGCGGATCCTGCGCGAGTTCCCCAACGTCTTCCTGTGCGTGTCATCGTTCAACCGCGATGCCCAGCGGCTCTACGAGCGGCTGGGATACAGCGTGGTCGGGGAGCTTACCGACTACATCGTGCAGGGACATTCCGAAATACTGTTGCGGAAGACGGTCGGAGCGATCGCCGACTTCAGGCCTGCGGCTACGTGATCAGGCCTGGGTGCAGCTGCCGGGCGCTCAGAGGTATGGCGCCTCCCCGGGAGCGAAGATAGGATCGAAGATGCGCGAAGCACGCCTGCGGCCGGAGTTTGCCCACCTGTACCCCACCCTTACCCCAGGCCAATGGGAACCCGCGGCTCGGGTGGCTGAGGTGGTACTGGCTCGCCTTCTCCTGCTCCAGATCTCGGAGGCGCCACTCAACGATCGGGCTCTCGATGAGCAGCACTTCGAGTTTCGGGGAGAGACCCCGGATGGCGCCCCGGGCAGAGCGAGCTCTCGCGCCGCCGACGAGAGAGAGGGGTAATGGAAGACCCCCGCTACCCTATCGGTCGCTTTGCATTCGACGGCAAGGCAAACCCGCAGCTGCGCGAGCAGTGGATGGCGGAGATTGCCGCCGCGCCCGGGGCCTTGCGAGCCGCTGTTGCGGGGCTGGGTCCGGCCCAACTGGATACGCCCTACCGGGAGCAGGGCTGGAGCGTGCGCCAGGTGGTGCATCACCTTCCCGACAGCCACTTGAACGCCTACACCCGCTTCAAGCTGGCGCTGACAGAAGAGGAGCCGGTCATCAAACCGTACGACGAGGCACGCTGGGCGGAGCTTCCCGATGTGCGGGTGGCTCCGGTGGAGACGTCGCTCACCCTGCTGGAGTGCCTCCACCGGCGCTGGGTTCTGTTGCTGCGGGATCTCGGGCCCGCGGACTTCGCCCGCCGGTTCCGCCATCCGGAACACGGCCGGAGCATCGGTCTCGATGAGGCCCTGGCCATGTACGCCTGGCATGGTCGCCATCATGTTGCCCAGATCACTGCGTTACGCGGCAGAATGGGGTGGGCGTGAGTGCCGCAGCCGCTGGTCACATCGCTGACTGGCTAAAGGCCCCGACCTCAGGAAAAGTCCCCTTGGGGCGATAATACTTGAGCCGGGAGCCATCTCAGCCAGGAGGGGACATCTCCAGCACAATTATCCTCCGCACCAGCGGCTTGCTGCTAGCTTCGAACATCTTCATGACCTTTGCCTGGTACGCCCACCTGCGGAACCTGGGGCATCGGCCCTGGTATGTCGCCGCCCTGGTGAGCTGGAGCATTGCGCTGTTCGAGTATCTGCTGCAGGTACCCGCCAATCGCATTGGTTATACCGGGTTTTCACTTGCCCAGCTCAAGATTTTGCAGGAAGTGATTACGCTGATGGTGTTCGTGCCCTTTGCCATCCTTTACATGCGCCAGCCGATAAGGCTGGATTACGTGTGGGCCGGCTTGTGCCTCGTTGGGGCAGTGTATTTCGTCTTCCGCTCTCCCACTCCATAAATAGCCACGATACAAACACCTCACCGAACCAGCATCGGTGAGCTTGAGGGCGTCCCATCCCAGCTACCGGCCGCCACCGGGTGAAAACCGCGCCAGATGTGGATGTAGGGGTCTACCATCAGCTCCACGAAGCGTGCGAGGGCCACGGGAAAGGGGAACCGCCGCCGGAACTCGAGGGCGGTAAGCCCCAGCATTGCCCGCAGGTGCCGGCCAAAGCTCTGCGGAGAAGAGTACTCCAGCCGGTAGGAAACGTCGGCCACCGATAGCCCGGCGGTCTCGAACAGGTAAGCAGCGTGCAGGAGACGAATGGCGGCCAGGTAGTTCTTCGGTGACGGAAGCCTGGCGCGGGCAAAACGCGACATGAGGGTGCTCGGGCGCACGTACAGCCGCTGGGCGAGGTTGGTGACCGTCGGGGTGTCGGGGGCAAGGCGAATGAGAGCCTCGACAAACAGCCGGGCATCGGCCGGCGCATCGGCCAGCGCTTCGAGAATAGGGCCCTGGATCCGGGCGACTGCCCGGGTGGCCGGCTGGCCCACGATCTGGCGGAGGCGGCTCCATCCTGTGGGAGAAGTGACGTCCACGACCTGGCGCACCCCCGATGCCCCGAGCCGGAGCAGCATCTCGGTGGCACTGGGATCGTGCTGGGACACCAACGCCACGGTAGGGATTCCGGGAAATTCTCGAACCAAGTGGCCGAGGGTTTCTACCTGTTCCGGGGCACAACGGTGCACCGATACCAGTACCGCGTCCACCGGACGTTCCCGGACGATCCGAACCGCATCCGAGATGGTTTCCCGGTGCACCACGGAAAAGCAGCCGCTGCCTGCCGCGTCCACCCGAGGCCTCTCCACTGGGAGAAGGACCGTCGCCACGGTTGGCGACCCCTCGGTCATGCCAGTTACCACATTGTCCTCCGGGTAGGTCGTGCGGGAGGTTACGCCTGCCACGTCAAACAAGATTAAATCTGAAACGGCGCCAAGCTCGGCTACGTCGGGTTTCAAAAGTGCGCAGTTCCGGCCAGACCGCTGAGGGGCGCGGGCAACGTTTCCATTCCCGGGCCCTTCTAATCGAAGCTGAGCGCGATGGCTTGAGAGCGAACCTGGTGTATCCTTCACCTCAACCCTCACAGGTCCTCGATGTGAGCGATACCACCCTCAATCTCTTCACTATCCTGCAAGCGGCCCTGGGGCCTCAGTACCGGCTGGAGCGGGAACTGGGACGCGGCGGCATGGGGGTAGTCTTTCTTGCGACCGACACCACTCTGGACCGTCAAGTCGCGATCAAGGTAGTACACCCCGAGCTCGCTCCCCATGAATCGATTACTCGGCGGTTTCTGGCTGAAGCGCGAACCATCGCCCGGCTTCGCCACCCCAACATCGTAGCCATTCACGCCGCGGGCAGCGCCGATGGACTGTTGTATTACGTCATGGACGAAGTGGCCGGGGAGAGTCTTCGGCAACGGCTGGACCGCGATGGGAAACTGGGCAGTGAAGAGACCGCACGCATTGTCTTGGATCTCGCGGCTGCGCTCGACGCAGCTGGCCGGGCCGGGGTCGTGCATCGCGACGTCAAACCCGAAAACGTCCTGCTCGACACGGCTACCGGTCGCGCGCTCCTGGCCGACTTCGGCATCGCCCGGGCGGTAGCCGCGGAGGCGAGTGGCTCGAGCACCGGCCAGGGTGTCGCGGTCGGCACGCCAGTGTACATGAGCCCGGAGCAGGCGGCCGGCGAAGAGATCGATACCCGAAGCGATCTCTACGCGCTCGGGATCGTGGCCTACGAGATGCTAGCCGGCCACCCGCCGTTCCAGGGACCCCATCGCGTCGTGGTCTCCAAGCACATTGCAGAGCGCCCTGTACCCATCGACCGCTTGCGCCCCGATGCGCCGAAGGAGCTGGTGGGAGCCGTCATGCGGGCGCTGGAAAAGCAGCCGTCCGGACGGTGGCAGACCGGGGAGGAGCTGCGGCAGGCAATCACGGGTGAACGTACGATCGCCCGGCCGACTTCACCGGTACGGCGGAGAATTCTGCTGGGAGTGGCCGTCGCGCTGGCTGTCCTGACTGCCACTGTGGGACTGGTTCGGCGAAACCCCGGCCCACCGCCGGAGGTGAATCCGCGGCACTCGATTCTGGTCCTGCCGTTCGACAACCTGCGCGAAGACCGCTCGGTCGACTGGCTGCGCGAGGGCAGCGTCAGCATGCTGGGCTTGAATCTCTCGCAATGGAACGACCTCACGGTTGTGGACCACGAGCGGCTGCACGATCTCCTGGCCCGGCATCGACTGAAAGTGGGCGACAACATTGGACTCGAGATGGCCCGCCGGCTGGCCCGAGATGCGGGGGTGTGGACGGTCGTTCTGGGAGATTTCGCGCCGGCGGGAGACTCGCTTCATCTCGTGGCTCGGGTGTTCGATGTCGCCAGCGGCAAACGGGTCGACGTGGCGCGAGTGGACGACCGCCCCGGCGATGACGTGCGGCCGCTCTTCGACCAACTGGCGGCCAAGCTACTCGATCTCTCCGGCGCTCCCAACGAGATCCGAATTGGGCTGGCCCGGACTACCACCAGCTCACTGGAGGCGTTTCGGGCCTATCTGCGAGGCGTGGAGCAGCTCAACCGGTGGGACCTGCTGGGCGCTGAGCGGGACCTGCAGCGGGCCATATCGATGGATACGACGTTTGGGCTGGCGTATTACAAGCTTGCGCTGACTCGAGGTTGGATGGCGGGGACCGAGGACTCGCTGTCGGACCAGCTCATGTTGCGGGCCACCACCCACTCGGCCAACCTGCCCGCGCACGAGCGCACGGTCATCAGCGCATACCGTGCTTTCATCGGCGACCAATATGAGGAGGCGAGATCCCTCTACAACCAGCTCATCGCTCGGGATAAGGGGGATGCAGATGCGTGGTACGGCCTGGGCGAAGCCTGGTTCCATGACACGGCCGGGATCAACGAAGCACCGTTCTGGACCCAGTCCCTCCGGGCCTTCAAGCGAACCCTGGCGCTGGATCCGAACTACGCCCTGGCCTACGATCACGTGCATTACATGTTGAGTGCGGCCGCCGCGAACTTCCCGGTCTATGCCCTGCTCCCCGGCGATTCCTTTGCCGTGACCAGCACCTCCGCCGGTCGACTCGTGATGGACAGCGCCACGGTGCGAGTTGCCGTGCAGCGAGCCCGGCGAGAGGCCTTGTCCACTGCGCGAAGCTGGGTCGCTGCCCAGCCCACGACGCTTCGGGCTCACGGAGCAATGGTCAATGCCTACGTGTCCGGCGGGAACTACGCCGGCGCTCTCTCCGAGCTGGAGCGATTTCGCCTGGCGACGCCCCTGCACCCCGAGCTCCCGTTTGTGGAAGCCCGGGTGCGATTCGCGTCGGGCGATGTGGACCGCGCCGCGGCCCAGTTGCGCAGCGCCCTCGACACGGCGGCCTCGAAAGACTTCCGGCTCTACCAGGGAACCCCCACGGTGGTGAGCGACATCGCGGCGGCGGCGAATGTCTTCGCCTACCAGGGTGACCTGGCTAACGCCGCCAAGGCGCTCGACCTGGCAGACCAGGTGCGCCGAGAGGTCATAGCCCACCCAGAGTGGCCTGGTTCAAAGGGCGAGGGGTGGCGAAGAACAATGCTGGGTGAACTGTATGCTGCCGCCGGTGGCCCTCCCTCTGCACTCCGCCAGATCTGGCAGGGTACGGCCGAGGCGGCGCGAATGTCTCCGGAAGAGCAGCGGAAGCACATAGCACATTCCGGGGCGAGCGCCGCGATCGGTTTGTTCACCGGGCTTGCGGCCGATACCATGGCGCTACACGAGCTGGAGGCAATTTCGGGTGAGCCGCCGGCCAAGGAGGTCAGGGCGCTGCTGGCGGTCAGCCGGGGGGACTCCGCGGCAGCTCGGCGAAGCCTGGCAGAGGAGGAGCCGAGAAAGTACGGGAAGCGCATGTACCGAATCCTCACTGAGCCGCTTGCTGCCCAGGCCTATTACCTGCTGGGGGAATACGAGACCACCCTTCGGATGCTGGAGGGCTATCAACCTTCAGCTCTCCAGACTGGGGCCTTCGATTCTGGTTGGGGGATGCTGGGGAGAGTTCGGTTGTTACGGGGAGCGGCCTACGAACGGCTGGGCCGGCGAGCGGAGGCCCGAGAGCAGTACCGCCAGGTCTTGGCTCAGTGGCGCAAGGCCGATCCGGCGTTACAGCCGTTCATCCTTCAAGCCCAGCGGGGCCTGGCCCGGGTGGGACAAGTCGGGTGACGCTACGTAAGCGGGTAGCGGGTATGCGGGTAGGCGGGTAAGCGGGGAGGAAGCTGGCCGACCTTCCGCTTACCGCTTACCACTCATGTAGTTATATTGTCGATACTGGTCGAGCTCGATGGTCGCGGGCCCCGCGAGGGGTTCGAGGAAAGTCCGAGCTCCAAAGGGTAGGCTGCCAGGTAACGCCTGGGCGCCGCAAGGCGACGGATAGGGCCACAGAAAAGAGACCGCCCCGTCCGGCTTCGGCCGGAAACGGGGTAAGGGTGAAACGGTGGGGTAAGAGCCCACCGCACCACTGGTAACAGTGGTGGCAGGGTAACCCCCAGCCGGAGCAAGGCCAAATAAGCGGCGAGGTGTGACCCGCACCGACAATCCCGATGCCGAGCTTACGCGAGGATAGGGAAGCCGCGGGTAGGCTGCTAGAGGTGGTCGGCGACGACCATCCCAGACAGATGACCATCTCCCCGGTGCTCGGCACTGCCAGGTACCGCGGGAAACAAAACTCGGCTTATGGCTTGACCAGCGGCGGCCCTCCGGATTCACTTCCGGAGGGCTGTTGGTTTCGGTGCCAGCGCCCATTGTACCTTTCCCCCTGAATCGAACCCGCCGGGAGCTGTGATGCTGCTACGTTCTGCCGGTCTCATTGTGCTAGCCACCGGCTGGGGGCTGCCTGCCACCGTTTCGCTCGCCCCCTCAGTAACGAAGTACCGGATCGATCAATCGCTGGTCCAGGAGATGGACGCTTCGGTGGCGGGGGGCGCCAAGCAAAAGGTCGCCTTCAAGACCACCAGCTTCGTCACCGTTACTCTGGCCGACAGCGCCGGTGGGAAAGCCATCCGGGTGGTCATCGACTCGATCCAGGGTGACAGCACGACCCCGATTCCACCCGCGGTAATGGATAGCGCACGCGGAGCGGAGTTCCACGGATTTGTCGCGAAATCCGGGAAGCCGTCGGGACTGCAGCCATCGGGCAATGCAGCAGTGGCGGCAGCTCAGATCCAGGGATTACTGAGTGACTTTTACCCCTGGACGAAGGCCGGCCTGAAAGTGGGTGACAGCTGGAGCGACACCACCGCCAAGACGAACAGCACCGGCGCCGACAGCGTCACGGTGCGCCGGGTGAGCGCCTACCAGGCCATTGCCAGCGAGACCAGGGAATCTCGCAAGGCGGTGCGAGTAACCCAGAACTTCCGATCTTCGGTGTCTGGAACTCAGCCGACGCCCAACGGTTCTGCTCGCATCGAGGGAACCGGCACGGGATCGGGGTCATACTACGTTGCCCAGGATGGGCGCTATCTGGGCGGCAGCTGGCAGCATCAGTCGTCGCTCAAAATTTCCGGTTCTTTTGCGCCGCAGCCGGTGCCCATTACGATCGTACAGAAGACCGAAGTCAGCACTCTCCGCCGATGAGCGCCCGATTCGGTCTTGTGCTGCTGTCGGGGCTGCTGCTGGCTGGTTGCAGCTCGGCTACGTCGGGAACTGGCCAGCCGGGAACTCCCTCCCCCGACCCCGGCGATCCTTCCACCGGCATTCCCACACCGACGTCCACCGGTGATCGGGCCTCGATCACTTACTTGCCGGTGCGGGATGTGGCGTATACGCTGGTGCGCCATGATAGTCTGACGCTTCAGCTTCCGGGCGGCGCCAATCAGCTGCAGCTTATCGATCGAACCGCGTATCTGCGCCTCAACATCACGGGCGACAGCAGCGGGTACCTGGTCACCATCGTGCTCGACTCCCTTCAGTCGTCCGTGGGTGGGGTCCCTGCGGTACCGGACTCCGTCCTTCCGGTGCGCGGCACCCGCTGGACGGGCAGGCTCACCCCGGATGGGGAGCTCTCCGCCTTGAAGGCCGATCGGTCGAGTACTCTCGGCGATCAGATAGGAACCAGCCTGCGGAGTCTCTGGCCAACGCTGCCTCCTGGAGGCGTCCGGCCCGGCATGGAGTGGACTGACACCACCGAGGTCCCGATCCGGGCCGACGCCTTCGACGCCCTCGAGCGCTCCCTCACTCACTATCGGTCGACGAACAGCGATGACCCTGGGGCCCAAAAGGCGCTCAAGCTGGAGAGCACAGGAACGTTTCAGCGGAAGGGAAAGGGAACCCAGTACGACCAGCAGCTGGAGATGACCGCCTCAGGGAGCCGGTCGGCAGTACATTATCTCAACTCCGACGGGACCCTGGTCTCTGCCCGCGGCAGCGACTCGGGCGACATGACTATCACCGTCCCGGCGGTGGGCCAGACCGTCCCGGTCAAACAGACGGGAACCTACTCCATCACGTTGTCGCGTCAGGCGATGCGGTCGGGAGGAAGTGCCCGCAGTCCCTAGAAGACGTTGTCCGCTTCCCGACCAAGTTCCTGGACGCTGCGGACTGGCTGCGTTTCTCCGGTGGCCTCACCACCGTCTTCCTGACGCCTACGCAGCCGCTCGATCCGATCCACCGTACCTACTTTGATTCGACCGAGTGTGCTTCCCAATCGCTGCCGGGTGCTGGGTCCACTTGTGGGAGTGAGTACCGCCGCGAGCCCCGCACCGATCAGGAGACCGGCGAGA
>JAICPP010000282.1 GCA_025929805.1 Gemmatimonadales bacterium
ATGGCGGAGACCATCCTCGAGGAGTCTCGCAGGATGAACCGGCTGGTCACCAATCTGTTGGACATGGTCCGGGTGGAGACCGGGGCGCTGGCAGTCCAGAAGGAGTGGCAGCCCTTGGAAGAGGCCCTGGGTGTGGCCCTTCTGCGGCTCGACGAGCGGCTCTCGAGCAACCCGGTAGAGATCCGCCTGCCAGCCGACCTGCCCCTGGTGCCGATCGACGAGCTGCTGATCGAGCAGGTCTTTATCAACCTGCTGGAGAATGCTGCCAAGCACACGCCTCGAGGTACGCCGATAACGGTCTCGGCCTGGTCCGAGGACGGAAGCGTGTTAGTGGAAGTCGCTGATCGGGGGACGGGAGTACCCCGCGGTGAGGAGGAGACGATCTTCCGCAAGTTTCATCGGGGCTCGAGGCATGACCCGTCGGGCCCGCCGAGCGGTGCAGGCCTGGGATTGACGATCTGCCGAGGCATCATCACGGCGCATGGCGGCCGGATATGGCTCCATCGTCATGACGGGCCGGGCGCGGCGTTCCGCTTTACCCTGCCGCTCCAGGGGCCTCCCATGCGCATTCTGCCGACGCCGATGCTGGAAGGCTCGGCCTGATGACCGCGGCGACGCCCGTAGTGCTGGTCATCGAGGATGAGCCTCAGATGCGTCGCTTCCTCAGAGGAGCGCTCCGGGCCCACCAGTACCAGGTGGTCGAGACCGCTTCCGCCCGTGAGGGACTGGCCCAAGTGGCCGGACGCAATCCCGACGTGGTGTTGCTCGATCTCGGCCTGCCCGACGTGGACGGGCTTCAGGTCACCCGGGAAATCCGCCGGTCCAGTCGCATTCCGATCATCGTGCTTTCGGCGCGGGGCCAGGAGCATGACAAGGTGACCGCTCTCGATCTCGGGGCTGACGATTACCTCACCAAACCGTTCGCCGTTTCCGAGCTCCTCGCCCGGATCCGGGTCGCGCTGCGGCATTCGGCGCTGCCGCCCGGCAGCAGCAGCGATTCGACCTTTCGGGCCGGCGAGCTTCGAGTGGATCTGATCCGGCGTCAGGTGTTTCTCGGTGATGAGGAGGCACACCTCACACCGACGGAGTACAAGCTCCTCGCCACGATGATACGGCATGCGGGACGAGTGGTGACGCACCGGCAGCTGCTCCAGGAGGTCTGGGGCGCCAACTATGCCGACCAGACTCATTACCTGCGGGTGTACATGGCCCAACTCCGCCACAAGCTGGAGCGGGATTCCACCCGCCCCCGCCTGCTGACCACCGAGCCCGGGGTCGGGTATCGCCTGCGTGACGGGATGTGATAGAGGGATCGAGCACTAGAAATCGCCAGGACTGGTACAGGCAGGGCGACAGGATAACGCGGTTCGTTACCCCTCACTACCCTGATCGATCTTCCACCCTCCGGTCCGTTCCTCCGGCGTAAGGTTCGGCCGGTACATGATGACGCGTGCCCGCTCCAGCGTGATAAGCCCTCCACCAATCATCTGATCCAGCTCCGGCAGGATGGCCTGAATTTTGGCTTCCGTCTCAACCACCTCGATTACAATCGGCAGGTCCAGCGAGAGGACTTCGATTCGGTCGGTACGGACACGCGCGCTGGCCCCGAACCCAGTCATGGCCCGTAAGACTGTGGCTCCCGCATACTGCCGCTCCCGCAGGAGATCGATGATTGCCTTGTAGAGCGGTTTGCCCCGGTACTTGTCCGATTCGCCGATATGGATGCGCATCAACGTGCGCTCGCCCTTGAAGCCGTGCATACCGGTCTCCTAAAATGTTTGCCGGATGCCGAGGAGTTGCCGGGCGCCGGCTATCCCGAGCACGACACCAAGGACCGATCCGGCCACGCTCAGGATGACGTACAGGGCTGCCCGGCGCCAGTCTCCATCCTCGATCAGCGTGACGGTCTCATAGCTGAAAGTCGAAAAGGTGGTGTAGCCGCCGCAGAGACCGATGGTGAGGAACGCGCGAAGCTCAGGGCCGATCGCAGGTGTTCCCAGTGAGTACCGCGCCACGAAGCCGAGGAGGAGGCATCCGCTCAGGTTCACCAGCAGTGTGCCGAGCGGAAAGTCCAGACCGCTGCGGCCCTGGACCGCCAGTCCCACGAGGTAGCGGGTCACGCTTCCGATTGCGCCGCCAGCGGCGACGTACCATGCGAAGTGCATATAGCCCCCGAGGAGCGCATACAAGAAAGCTCCTACGCGAGAGAGTCACGTAGGAGCTATCAGCCTTCCCGGAATACCGGCGGCGGTTCAGGGTGAGCCCCATCACCCGCAGTGCTGTGGAAAAACCTACTTGGGCCGGCTGCGCGGCCGCAATCGCCTTGCTACCAAAGCACGCGAAGCCGTAATCTGCGGTTGGTGGTGCCTCGGTGATCCGGGGCACCTTGCTGGGATGAGGATTCTGATGGAGCGGATCGAGGCCGGCCGGGCCCACTGCGCGCTGTGCGGTGAAGTCATCCGGCCCGGCGAAGACGCCATGGTCACGCCGGACTTCCTGGCCGATGAGGCTGATCCGCTCTGGCGCTTTGCGGATGCAGCCATGCACCGTGCGTGCTTCCTGGTGTGGGATCGGCGGAAGGCGTTCATCGCCCGATACAATCAGGTGGCACGACGCCTGGCGGCGACGGGTGGTTCCTACCCTCGCATGACCAGCGAGGGCGACATAGTGCACGAACCCATGTCATGAGTGCATCGAGCCCGCCTTGGGACGCTCGGCCGGCAAGGCGTGCAATCGGAGCTGAAGCCAGCCAACGGCTCCGGCCAGGAGCGAGGCAGCGATTATACCGAGCTTGGCCTGGGTGAGCCGCGCCGGATCATCGAACGCGAGCCCCGCGATAAAGAGCGACATGGTGAAGCCGATCCCGCCCAACCAACCGGTCCCGTGAATCATGGTCCATGACGCCTCGAGCGGACGCTCCGCCCAGCCCGCCTTGGTCGCGAGCCAGGCAAAGAGCGTGATGCCCAGCGGCTTCCCCACCACCAACCCCAACACGATGCCTAACGAGATGGGACTGGTGGCCGAGGCCAACCCTCCGCCGAGCGATACACCGGCGTTTGCCAGTGCGAACAGCGGCATGATACCGAAGGCCACCGGGAGGTGCAGCCGCTCCTCCAGCCGGTGGAGTGGTGGCCGGGCCTGCTCCGCCGCAGTCTCCAGTCCGTAAATCGCCTCCTGATGC
>JAICPP010000176.1 GCA_025929805.1 Gemmatimonadales bacterium
AAAGAGGTGGCCCTTGGCGCGAAGCGCGAGTGCCGCCCGGGAACCGCCCACCCCGGGATCCACCACAACCAGATGTACGGTGCCGCTGGGATATCGATGCCACGCCCGGCCGAGGATGTACGAAGCCGACCGCACGTCGCCGGGCGCAACTCCGTGGCTCAAGTCGACCAGGATGGTGTCCGGCGCTCGGCTGAGCAGCACGCCCTTGATCTCCCCGACGTACGAGTCCGTCGTTCCGAAATCGGTGAGGAGGGTAATGATTGCTGCTTTCGCCTTCTTCACCCCCGGAGGATGGGAAGTGCCATGCCGCGGCCGGCAGTTTTTTGCTGAAGGCTTTCGGCGATCTCACGCAAGCTTACGGCGGCAGGGCTGTCGGGCTGGGCCACCAGAATCGGTTGTCCCTCGTCGGCCAGAGCCGCGAGCCGCGGTTGGAGCGGCACGGTGCCAAGCAGTGGAGCCCCGATCTCGTCGGCCAGGCGCTGGCCACCGCCCGAGGAGAAGAGCTCGAAACGGCGTCCGGTTTCAGGATCGGTGAACCCACTCATGTTCTCGACTACGCCGATTACCGGAACTCCGACCCGCTCGAACATCTTGGCGCCCCGGAGTGCGTCCCCGACAGCTACCTCCTGTGGGGTCGTGATGATAAGGGCGCCGGCCACCTGGGTGGCCTGCACCAGCGAGAGCTGCGCATCACCGGTACCCGGCGGCAGGTCCACGATGAAATAGTCGAGCTGTCCCCAGTTCACATCTCGGAGGAACTGGTTCACGATCTTCATGATGATCGGGCCGCGCCAGATCGCCGGAGCATCGCGCTCCACCAGGAATCCCAGGGACATGAGCTTGACGCCATGGGCCAGGAGCGGCTGGATCTTACCTCCAGCTACCGGTGGCCGCTCGGAGATCCCGAACATCCGGGGGATGTTCGGGCCATAGATGTCGGCGTCCATGAGACCGACTCGGAGGCCGTTCTGCACCAGTGCGACAGCCAGGTTGGCTGCCACCGTGGATTTTCCGACGCCACCCTTACCGGAGGACACGGCTATGAGCTTGCCCAGGTCGGGCAGGTCGACCGGCTGGGGAGCGGGAGGTACCGGAACGGCAGCCCCGGCAGTGGGCGGGCCATGGGTGGGACGGGCGGGACCTGCCGGGTTCTTGACGCTGATCTTGATCTCGTCCTTACGGACCCCCTCGACTCCAGCCACGGCGGCCCGGGCCGACCGCACGAGGGTGGCGGGATCTTCGGGCGCGAGCAGGAACGTGAACGTCACCCGCCCGTCATCCGTCACGCTGAGGTCGCGGATCATTCCCGCAGAGAGCAGATCGTTCTCCAGCCTGGGATTCTGGATTCGCCCCAGAGCCGCCATGACCTGCGCTTCGATGGATTCGGTCAACTCTCCCTGCCTGCCCTACACTGCTTCAACGTGCTTGACCTCGGGGACCATCTCTCGCAGCCGGGTTTCGATGCCTTGCTTGAGGGTAACGGTGGACGCCGAGCAGCCATGACAGGTTCCGCCTAGCCGCAAGAGGAGAACGCCCTCCTGCTCGTCGAAGTCCACGACTTCGACGTGACCTCGGTGCGAGGCGATGTAGGGTCGTAAGGTGTCGAGTGTCCGTTCGATTCGCTCGAAGATGTCCATGGCGTCCGGCGTTAAATCCTACTTCGATGCTCGGAATATAATCTGCTGGGAGCAACTCCTAGCTCCTAGCTCCCAGTTCCTGGCTCCTCGCCATTCGGTCCCAAGTACTCCCGTGCCGCCCGGAGCACTGTGGCCTGAACTTCGGCCAACGAGCCAGTGAGTGACAGACCCGCTGCCTTGGTGTGGCCACCTCCGCCGTACGCCTTCGCAAAGGCTGCCACGTCGACATCGCCGACCGACCGCAGCGAGACTTTCACTCTGCCCTGGGCAATCTCCCGGAACAACAACGCCATCCGGACACCCTCGATCGACCGCGGAAACTCGACCACCCCATCGAGATCATCCGACGAAAGCCCGTGACGCTCGATGGAGCCCGGGGGAACGGTGACCCAGGCTAGCCCATATTCGTCTTCCACCACCAATGTTTGCAGCGCTTCGGCAAGTAGACGTGGCCTCCCTTCCGGCGCCCGCGCGTACACCTCGAGATAGATCTGCTCCGGGTCGACGCCGGTCTCCAGCAGATCCGCGGCTATGCGCAGCGTCCGGGGGCGGGTGTTGCTGAAGCGGAATCCTCCGGTATCCGTCAGAATTGCCACATAGAGTGCGCGAGCAACCGGCTGGGTGACCTCCCAGCCGTTTGCCTTGGCCAGCTCGTAGATGAGCTCGCCCGTGGCTGCCGCATCGGGATCCAGGTACCGGGGACCAGGAGGCAGGTGACCGGTGCTGACGTGGTGGTCCACACACGCGACCGGCACCCCACGGCCCTGCACCGTCTCGATCAGCATGCCCAGCCGGGTGAGATCGGCGATGTCGAGCACGATGATGAGATCGGCCCGGCGCAGCTCGCGAACGGCTTCGGGCGTCTTGTCTATGCCGGGGAGGTCACGGAAGAGAAAGCCAAACCGCGGTGGAGTCGGACTGGGGTTGGTGATGACCGCGTTGATACCTTGCGCCCTGAGCAAGTGTACCAGACCAACTTCACTGCCCAGGCCATCACCGTCAGGGTTCACGTGCGTGGTAAGGCAGACTCGCTGGCCGGGACGAAGCGCGTCGGCAAAGGACGCCGCCAGGGCGGCCTTCTCGGGCGTGACGATAAACATCATTCCAATACTAACAGCGGAGTGGAGCCGGTGCGAAAGATCTGGTGGACGTCTCCGCGCTGAGCCGGCAGGCTCGGCCCAGGTCCGCCGGCTAAAAAGCGGTGCTGGTGTGGGTCTGGTCCAGTCCCGGCGCAGCCGGCACTAAGCCTGGCCGCGAGAACTCAAATTCGAGTGAGTTCGGCTGTACAGGAAATAGATCGCGAGCCCAATTGCGAGCCAGATCAGGAGTCGGACCCAGGTCTGGAGGTCCAGGTAGAACATGAGGTAGGCAGCGGACAGCGCACCGGCCGGAGCGACAAACCAGATGAAAGGGACTTTAAATGGGCGGGGGAGGTTGGGCTCCCTGATTCTCAGGATCAGAACCCCGGTGCAAACGATGACAAAGGCCAGGAGAGTCCCGATGGACACCAGTTTGGCCGCATCGCGCACCGGGAGGATCGCCGCTGGAATCGCGACGGCGAGCCCGGTGACGATCGAGGTGATGTACGGAGTTCGAAAGCGCGGATGGATCTTCTGTACAAAGGGCGGCAGCAGCCCGTCGCGAGACATGCTGTAGAACACCCGAGATTGGCCCAGCAACTGGACCAGAATAACCGATGTGAGGCCGGCGATGGCCCCCAGCTTGATGAGGCTGGAGAAAATTCCCAGGCCGGCGTAATCCGCCACCCTTGCGATCGGGTCGGGAACATCGAGCTGATTGTACGGCATCACGCCTGTGGCTATGGCGGCCACCACGATATACAGGATGGTGCAGATGATCAGTGAGCCGATGATGCCGATCGGCATGTCGCGTTGCGGGTTCTTTGCTTCCTGCGCGGCGGTGCTCACCGCGTCAAACCCGATATAGGCGAAAAAGACAATGGCCGCGCCGGCCACCACTCCGCTGAATCCGAAGTGCTCCCGATCGCCCGTGTTCGGTGGAATAAACGGCTGCCAGTTGTCCGGGTTCACATGGGGCGCCGCCAGGACGATGAACAGGATCACCACCGCGAGCTTGATGAAAACGATGACATTATTGACGGAAGCCGACTCTTTGATGCCCACCACCAGCAGCGTGGTAACGATCGCAATGATGAGGACGGCGGGCAGGTTGAAAAGCGCGGTCGCGGTCGTACCATCGGCCAGCGTCACCACGGTGCCTCGAGCGGCCTGCCAGGCAGCCGGAATATGGATGCCGAAGTCCTTCAGGAACGAGACGATATAACCGGACCAGCCAATGGCCACTGTGGTTGCGCTGAGCGCGTATTCCAGCACCAGGTCCCAGCCGATGATCCAGGCTATGAACTCCCCGAGAGTGGCATAGGAGTAGGTGTACGCACTCCCAGCCATGGGAACCAGGGATGCGAATTCACTGTAGCAGAGCGCCGCAAAGATCGAGGCTATCCCGGCCAGAACAAATGAAAGCACCACTGCCGGACCGGCGTTCTGCGCAGCGACCGTGCCGGTAAGGACGAAGATTCCGGTCCCGATGATCGCGCCGATTCCCAGGGCCGTGAGATTCAGCGGTCCCAAGGCCCGCTTGAGCCGGTGATCGCCTGCTGCCTCCGCCTGGAGCGCAGTGACACTCTTGCGTCGGAACAGACCGGTGGTGCCCTGAGCCGCGGAAGGGCTCACGGGAGCCTTGCTGGGAGCAGTCACGCTGATTTCCTCAGTGATTGGCCATCCAGCTCACGCTGCAGCACACTGTGCTTGCGGCTGTAGGTGAAGTAGATCAGAAACCCGATGATGAGCCACACGATGAGCCGGAGCCAGGTGTCTCCCGGCAAGGTCGCCATGAGTCCCAGGCAGGCGAGGACCCCCAGAATCGGGACCAGGGGCACCAGCGGAGTGCGAAATGGACGATCAAGGTCAGGCCGCTTGCGGCGGAGAATCCAGACCCCGATGCAGACCAGGACGAACGCCAGCAGGGTGCCGATATTCACCAGCTCTCCCAGGATCTGAATGGGAAAGGTTCCGGTGATAACGGCAACAATAATGCCCACGTAGATGGTGGAGAGGTAGGGGGTGCGGAATCGGGGGTGCACCTTTCCAGCCCAGGGACCGATCAGGCCGTCGCGCGACATCGAATAGAACACCCGAGACTGTCCCAGCAGCATCACCAGCACCACCGAGCCCAGTCCGAGGACGGCCCCCAGGGTAATGAGCGGGCGCAGCCAGGACAACTGGCTCACCCGTTCGACCGCATACGCCACTGGATGGGCGACGTTCAGCTCGTCATAACGGACCAGGCCCGTGAGCGTCAACGACACCAGCACATAGAGAATGGTGCAAATTCCCAGCGAGCCCAGGATGCCGATCGGCATGTCGCGCTGAGGGTTCTTGGCTTCCTGGGCGGCCGTGCTCACGGCATCGAACCCGATGTACGCGAAGAAGATCAGACCGGCCCCTCGAAAGACCCCGCTCCACCCGAACTCTCCGAAGGCGCCGGTGTTCGGCGGAATAAAGGGCTTCCAGTTGTCCGGATTTACGTACTGCAGGCCGAAGAGAATGAACAGCAGCACCACCGAGATCTTCAGGATGACGATCCAATTGTTGACCTTGGCTGACTCTCTGATCCCGACGACCAGAATAGCGGTGGCGATGAGAACGATGAGAACAGCGGGAAGGTTGAACAGCGAGCCGGTGCGGTTCCATCCCGGTTCTATGCAGGTAGCAACGGCGTTGGCGACGTCCGCAGAGCTGCACCAGCGGAGCGGCGCCGACGTGACGGCGGTGGGCAGGTGCAGCCCAAAGTAGTCGAGCAAACTGACGAAGTAGCCGGACCAGCCCACCCCCACCGTCGCCGCACCCATGGCGTACTCGAGGATGAGGTCCCAGCCGATGATCCAGGCCGCAAATTCTCCCATGGTCGCATAGGAGTAGGTGTATGCGCTCCCGGCCACCGGTACCGTGCTCGCCATCTCTGCGTAGCAGAGGCCGGCCAATCCACAGGCAATGGCCGCCACGACGAACGAGAGCGGCACGGCCGGCCCCGCGTGGAGCGCCGCGGCCAGACCGGTCAACACGAAAATGCCGGCTCCGATGATGGCACCGATGCCCAGCATGGTGAGGTTCATGGCGCCGAGGGCGCGCTTGAGCGAGCGCTCGTGAGTCGCCTCGGCCTCCGCCCGGAGTGCCGTCACCGACTTCGTGGCCCACAGATTCATGGCGGATCCTTGCGGGGAAACGTGAACGGTGAACGGTGAACAGTGAACGGTGAACAGTGAACGGTGAACCGGGTTATCGGGGGCTGGGATGGGGGGGCCCGTTCACTTCTTACCGTTCACCGTTCACTGCAATCAAGCGCTGTAGTTTGGAGCTTCCCGCGTGATGGTCACGTCGTGCGGGTGCGACTCGCGCAGGCCGGCAGTGGTAACCTGAATCATCTCGACATCGCATTGGAGTTGGGGGATGGTGCCCACTCCACAGTAGCCCATGCCGCTGCGCAGCCCGCCCACCATCTGGTAAATCACATCAGAGACGGGCCCCTTGTAGGGCACCCGCCCCTCGATTCCCTCGGGGACCATCTTGGAGGCGGCCATCTCCCCCTCCTGGAAGTAGCGGTCGGCCGAGCCATCCTGCATGGCAGATAGACTCCCCATGCCCCGGATCATCTTGAAGCGGCGGCCTTCAGCCAGCACCGATTCACCAGGACTCTCTTCGGTGCCGGCGAGCATGGATCCCATCATCACCGAGGACGCGCCGGCCGCCAGTGCTTTCACGACATCACCGGAGTACTTCACCCCACCGTCGGCGATGATCGGCACGTCGTCAGCCCCGCGCAGGGCGTCCAGAATCGCCGTGACTTGCGGCACTCCCACCCCGGTGACCACCCGGGTAGTACAGATGCTGCCCGGCCCGATCCCCACCTTGACCGCATCCACACCCCGCCGCACCAGCTCTCGGGCTCCGGCTTCAGTGGCCACGTTTCCCGCTACGAGCTGTACCTCGGGAAAGGTTTCCCGTAGCTGGTCCACCGTAGCGAGAACGCCCTCACTGTGTCCGTGGGCCGAGTCAACCACGACCACATCGACTCCGGCACCCACCAGGCTCCGGGCCCGCGGAATGGCATCGGGGCCGCCACCGACCGCTGCAGCG
>JAICPP010000304.1 GCA_025929805.1 Gemmatimonadales bacterium
CTTCTGCTCGTTCACCATCAATCAGGACCTGGGGCACGATGCGGTGGTCGAGGCGCTCGCGGGTATTCCCGAGCTGATCGAGATCCACACCGTTTCCGGCGGCTTTGACCTGATGGCACGCATTGCCGCGCGCTCCAATTCGGACCTGCAGCGAGTGCTCGATGCCATGATCGCGACCAGGACCGTGCTCCGCTCGTCGTCCGTGATCGTACTCAATACCCACTTCCAGGGCAGGACGCTGCCCTTGCTGGAGGCAGTGGCAGCCCAGGCCCGTCCGTAGCGGCAGGGCCTACACCAGCAGAGCCGACCGAAAAGCACCGCCTCCTGAAACATTTTGTTCTGCGCCCTCCTACCCGTAGAATCAGTTTTAGTCACTTTGACTATAACGAACGGGGCGGCCGCCAGAGCCTCCCGGCGACGCAGCGAAGCGGGTGAATACCGTGTACACCACATCAGCCAACGTGGCCGAGCGGCAGACCGCGCCGCCGTCGCTGGCCATCTCCACCGTGATCTTCGCCCTCCGGCCCAGCGAAGCGTCCGGCCGCCCCACGCTGTGGCTCCCGCTGGTGCGCCGCATCCGCGAACCGTATAAAGGCCTGTGGGCGCTTCCAGGCGGACCGCTCACCCACTCCGAATCGCTGCAGGACGCCGCCTCGCGGAACCTGCGCGAAACCACGGGCCTGACGCCCAGCTACCTCGAACAGCTGTACGCCTTCGGCGGCCTCCACCGTTCACCCACCCAGCGGGTGGTTTCGATTGTGTATTGGGCGCTGGTCCAGCCCACCGAGGCCGCGCTGACCACGGAATCCGAAAATGTCAGGTGGTTCCGGGCGGACAAGCTGGGAGACCTGGCCTTCGACCACAACGCCATTGTTGACTATGCCCTCTGGCGGCTCCGCAACAAGCTCGCTTACGGCTCCATCGCGTACCACTTCCTCGGCGAGTACTTCACGCTCGCCCAGGTCCGGGAGGTCTATGAGGCCGTCCTGGACACTCACTTGGATCCGGCCAACTTCCGCCGCCAGATCAAAGCCACACCGGACATCGAAGAAACCGGTGAATACCTCCAAGGCGGCAAGCACCGCCCGCCCCGCCTCTACCGATACACCGGCCGCCCCGGCCTTGACCCAGATAACAGGAGCACCCCATGAGCAGCGTCAACACGGCAATCCAGCTGATTACGCGTGAGCAGGCCGAGAAAGGCGCCTCCGCCGCAGGCAGCACATGCAGCTCTGCGCTCGCCAAGGGGCCGTGGGATTACGACCTTGCTGAAGCCCTTGCCGGCGTGCCCGCCTACGGCCCGGGCGCATCCAGCGCTGACGTCGCCCCTCCATCGACGCCCCGGCAGGGCCAGCTCCCGGAGGAGTACAAGCTCGCCAGCGACGCGGAGCTCGACGCCCGGATCCGCGCGGCCAAGGCCACACTCGGGGACCGCGCTGTCATCCTGGGGCATTTCTACCAGCGCGACGAGGTGGTTCAGTACGCCGATTTCGTCGGCGATTCCTTCCAGCTTGCCAACGCCGCCCTCACCCGTCCCGACGCCGAGGCCATCGTCTTCTGCGGGGTGCACTTCATGGCTGAGACTGCGGACACCCTCTCGAAGCCGGAGCAGGCAGTCATACTGCCGAACCTCGCCGCCGGATGCTCGATGGCCGACATGGCGGACGAGGAGTCAGTGGAGGAGTGCTGGGAGCAGCTGGAAGAAATCTTCGGCACCGAACCCGACGCCGACGGCCGGGTTCCGGTCATTCCTGTCACCTACATGAACTCCTCCGCCGCACTTAAAGCCTTCTGCGGCAAGCACGGCGGCATCGTTTGCACGTCCTCCAACGCCAAGACGGTCCTTGAATGGGCCTTCGAACGGGGGCAGCGCGTGCTGTTCTTCCCTGACCAGCACCTGGGCCGCAACACCGCCAAGGCGCTGGGCGTGCCCCTTGAGCAGATGCCCATGTGGAACCCGCGCAAGGAGCTCGGCGGCAATGATGAGGAGGCGCTGCTGGATTCCCGTGTGATCCTGTGGCACGGTTTCTGCTCGGTCCACAAGCGCTTCAACGTGGCGCAGATTGAGAAGGCGCGTGCTGATTTCCCCGGCGTCAATGTGATCGTGCACCCCGAATGCCCCATGGAAGTGGTGGACGCAGCCGACTCCGCCGGGTCCACGGACTTCATCCAGAAGGCGATCGCCGCTGCAGAAGAACCGACCGTGTTCGCCATCGGTACCGAGATCAACATGGTCAACAGGCTCGCCGCGCAGTACCCGCAGCACACCATCTTCTGCCTCGACCCCGTGATCTGCCCATGCTCCACCATGTACCGGATCCACCCCGGCTACCTGGCCTGGGTGCTGGAGGAGCTCGTTGCCGGCCGAGTGGTCAACCGCATCACCGTTGATGACGCCGTGCAGCAGAACGCCAGGATCGCCCTCGAGCGCATGCTGGCCGCGAAGCCCCAGTGAAACCGCAAACCGCAGTGAAACCGCAAACAGCAGTGAAACCGCAAACAGCAGTGTCACTCAAGCTCCAATGACACTCAAGCCCAATGACAGCGGCAGGTCCCAATGACA
>JAICPP010000208.1 GCA_025929805.1 Gemmatimonadales bacterium
CCCTCGGGCTGCGCCCGGTGGGGAGCTCCGTCTTTGATGACCAGCGTGTGAGTCATGACCGGTTGCTGCTTGGTCGCCTGGACAAGCGCAAATGCAATAAGGTGGGTAAACGAGATCTTTTCGGGACGCCCAGCCGCCTGGAGGGCGGCATTGAGCTGACGCCGCTGCTGCTCCAGGACGGCCACCGGCAGCTCACGGAAAGTCGTCGCTGTGGGAACCGTCAGACTCTCGGTCATGTTGGCGACGAGCTTGGCAGCGGGGCCTTTTATCGGGCTTACGCCCGAGGCCAAAGAACCCGGGAGGCGAGGAGGTGGGGAGGGTTCCTGAGTCTCGCTGATGGAGCTCGTAGCTGTGCTGTTGCTTCCCTGCTTCCCCGCGTCCCTGCCGTCCTCACCCACGACGCCGCTCTCGAAAAGGCGGCGCCACTCCGGGCCTACCGCGGCCGGATCTCGGAGAAACTCTTCATACATGGCCTGAGCGAAGCCCGCGTTGGCCGTTTCGAAGACATTCGGATCCACGGATCACATCCGCACTAAGGTGCCTGGCATGCTCGATTCGACCCCAACGGCTTAGGAACGTCGATGAGGTTGTGAGCGGGAGAGGTTGAGAAAGATAATGGCTCTGGCGCAATGGAGAGCGGCAGAGTAGCTAAGATCTTACAAGACCGAAATCCGCTTACAAGACAGGAACCCTCGAGGTTCCGAAGATGAACATGGATGCTCAGGTCCCACCTCATTCTCGGCAGGTTTATGACTAGACCTAACTACGCTCCCCTGGCGGGGTTCGGAATACTTCTCGGGGTTGTTCTATATGGCTGCGGCGGCGGTGACGATGGTGGTGGTGGAACCCCACCGCCCACCACTACGATTGCCAAGACAGCAACCAGCGGTGATGTCCAGAGTGGAACGGTGGGACAAGCTCTGGCCAACCCGCTTGAGGTGGTAGTCACCGAGGACGGGGTGCCGGTCTCGGGCCGAACCGTCACCTGGGCGACCACTGCCTCTGGTGGCCTGCTCGACCCGGCCTCAGTTGCAACTGACGCTGACGGGGTGGCGACCACCACGTGGACTTTAGGGACAACGTCCGGTTCGCAGAGCGCCAGCGCGACACTGAGTGGTGCCAGCGGTTCACCCGTTCCCTTCACCGCCACCGCGGCTCCGGATGCCCCCACATCGCTCTCGAAGCAGTCCGGCGACGTACAAACTGCGGAGGTCAATACTCCCTTACCGGCCCCGGTCGAGGCGAAGGTCTCGGATCAATTCGGGAACGGGGTTTCGGGCATCGACGTCGGCTGGTCCGCATCTGGAGGGACTGTGTCGGCAACGTCGGTGCCGACGAATGCGGCCGGAATCTCCGCGGTGAACGTCACAGCCGGTGGTGCGGAGGGCCCTATCATTATTACGGCGGCTTCTGGAACTCTCGTTGGGTCGCCCTTGACCTTCAATGCTACAGCTACGCCCCCAGGCCCCACCAGTAATAGTGTGAGCGTAGTCAACGACCGATTCGAACCGTCGACTCTCACCGTTGCGGCTGGAACCGAAGTCGTGTGGACCTGGAGCGCCGGCGCGTTCCAGCATAATGTCGTGCCGGTAGGAACAGAGCCACCCCGAAGCGGAAACCCGGCGAATGCACCCACAACCTACCGGTTCACGTTCGACACACCGGGAACTTACAACTATTACTGTGAGGTCCACGGGTCCCCGGCCTTCGGGATGAGGGGAACCATTATCGTCCAGTAGCAGTCGGCCTTCACCGACGCTCCTGGTCGACAAAGCGGAGGTATCGCTCGGCTTCCGCCTCGATCTGCGGGGCATCCCATCCCAGCTCCTGGCCCATCAGTTCGGCCACCCGCTGCGCAACGGATGCCCCCTGATCGGGATGCTCATAGTACAGGTGGAACCGCCGGACCAGGACATCTTCCACGGTCTGGGCCAGCTCCCGCCGCACGGCATGGATGACCTCTGCCTCGATGGCTGGATGAGGCTCCAGTAGCCGTCGAAGCAGACGCCGGTCTGCGCCTCCCAGATTGAAGATTCCTGCCGCCTCGGTTCCATAATGCCGCAACAGATGATCTACGCTGTCTGCCGGGATTCCCAACTCCAAGCCACGCTCCCTGAACTGGCTGAGATCGGGGGTTTCGCCCCCGGGAAGCGGATCCTCATCGGTGCGGGCTTCCATACGCCGCTGCCGGCCCTCCCGATGCCGGAGCTCCCGCATGGCGTGGTCGACGACCTCGGCGGACATGGATCGGTAGGTCGTGAGCTTTCCACCCACCACGGTCAGCATTCCGCCTGAGCCCTTTACCAGGGCGTGCTCGCGCGAGCGGCTGGACGCTAAACGGCTGTCACTGTCCGCCAGGAGCGGCCGCAAGCCTGCCCAGCTCGCCCGCACGTCGTCCACACTCAGCCGGGCGCTGGGAAATCTGGCGTTGGCCGAGCGGAGCAGGTAGACAATGTCGTCGGTGTTGACGCTGAGCTCGTCGGGAGGCTCCCCGGTGTCGGTATCGGTGGTGCCGATGTACGAGAGCTTTCCCCAGGGCAGCACGAACATCACCCGTCCATCGATCGGGCTGGTGAACGCCACCGCATCGCGGTGATCCAGGCGCGAGCGGTCCACCACCACGTGGACTCCCTTCGTTGGTTGCAGCAACGGCGCGGCACCGGCGTCCTCCATTCTCCGTACTCGATCGGCCCAGGGCCCGGTGGCATTCACCACCACACTGGCGCGCACCACGCCCCGCTCGCCGGTCAGCCGATCTTCCAGCTGGGCACCGACCACCCGTCCTGCCGTCCGCTCGAGGGAGCGTACGGCCATGTAGTTGGCTACCAGGGCGCCTTGATGGATGGCCGAGCGGGCGGTGGCCACGACCAGCCTCGCGTCATCGCATTGGGCATCGTAGTAGCGAGCTCCACCAAGGAGGCCGCGATCACGCAGCATCGGCTCGGCTTCGAGCATTCGGCGCTTGCCCAGCAGGCGGTGCGGTCGCACATTGCGGAACAGTGCGAGGATATCGTACAGCATCATGCCGGCCGCGAGCTGCCAGCGGGAGATCCGGTCACCTCGGTGGATCGGAAACACGAACGGCAACGGCCAGACCAGATGAGGCGCAATCCGCTGCAGGATCCGCCGTTCCCGATTCGCTTCCAGCACCAATCCGAACTCGCCTTGTTCCAGATAGCGAAGTCCTCCGTGGATGAGACGGCTGGAGCGTGAGCTGGTCCCGGAGCCGAGATCGTTCTGCTCCACGAGGATGGTTCTGAGCCCCCGCATCGCGGCATCTCGCGCGATGCCCGCCCCATTGATGCCGCCCCCGATGACCAGGAGATCCGCCGGATGAGCGGCGAGTTGCGCCAAGGTGGCACGCTCGAGCGATCGCCGGGAGTGCGGCCAAGCACCTGGTTTGTCTGGCATGCTCACCGGATCACTCCTGGGAGCCGCGTGCTCGACCTGGCTTGTGGAGAGGGGCGGCACAGTCTGGCCGCCGCAGCGCTCGGCGCAAAGGTTCTGGCGGTAGACCGCGATCCACTCAAGCTCGCCTCCGCCCGCACACGAGCAGCGGCCGCGGGCCTGTCCATTGAATGGCGAGAGATGGATTTGGAAGGTGAGTGGCCAGAGCTGGAGCCTTTTGATGCAGTTCTGGTATTCAATTATCTTGACCGGGCCAACATGCCGCGCATTCTTCGGCTGGTCGCGCCTGGTGGCCTCCTCATAATGGAGACTTTTCTCGAGGCCCAGCGCGAGGCGGGGTGGGGCCCGACTTCCTCAGACCATCTGCTCCGCGCGGGCGAGTTGGCCGGTCTGGTAGCCCCGCTCACAGTTCTGCACGGGCGCGAAGCCCTCGAGGTCGTCGATGCCGAGCATTGGCGCGCGGTGGCGAGTGTAGTTGCACAAAAGCGGTGAGCAGTGAGCGGTAAGCAGGAAACAGGGGCCTGCTCGCTGCCCACATCTCACCGCTGACCCTGTTTATTATCATCCCCTCCCTTTCACGGGGCAACATTGGTCGATATCCGCCCGGGCCGGCGGGTGGCAGTCGTGGCCGGCGTCCGCACACCGTTTGCCAAGAGCGGCACCGTCTTTCGGGACGTCTCCGCCGTCGCCCTGGCGCGCCATGCCGCGCGCGAGCTGCTGTACCGCAGCGAGGTGGACGGGCAGGAAGTTGATGAAGTGGTGTTCAGCCAGGTGGTCCCTTCGGTCCTCACCCCCAATGTAGCTCGGGAGGTGAGCCTCCTCCCCCAACTTCCTCCGAGTGTTCCGGCGTACACCATCAACCGGGCCTGCGCTTCTGCCGCGCAAGCCATCAATAATGCCGCCGACCAGATCCAGCTGGGCCACGCTGATGTGATCCTCGCAGGAGGCGTCGAGTCCCTCTCGGATCTTCCGATTCTGCATTCCAGACGGTTCAGCCGCATGCTGGTCGAGGCTGGTAAGGCTCGCAGTGTCGGCGGCCGAGTGGCTGCCCTGGGCCGAGTGCGCCCCCGGGATCTGATCCCGGTCACTCCCGCCATCGCGGAGCCTTCTACTGGTGAGACCATGGGCCAGTCCGCCGAGAAGATGGCCAAGGAGAACGGGATCACCCGTGAGGAGCAGGACCGGATCGCGTTGATGAGCCACCAGCGCGCGAGCGCGGCCACCCAGGACGGACGATTGGTGCGGGAGATCGCTCCCTGGTTCGGCGGGCCGGAGATGGACGAGGTAGTGACCCAGGACAATGGCATTCGTTCCGACTCGTCACTCGAGGCTCTCGCCAAGCTGAAGCCGGTGTTCGATCGCAAGTACGGCACCGTCACCGCGGGAAACTCCTCACCACTGACCGACGGAGCGGCCGCCGTACTGCTGATGTCCGAGGAGAAGGCGCGATCGTTGGGCCATGAGCCTCTCGCTTATATCAGAAGTTATGCGGTGAGCGCCGTGGACCCCGGCTGGCAGCTGCTGATGGGACCGGTCTATGCTGTTCCCAAGGCACTGGAGCGGGCAGAGCTCACCTGGGATGAGCTGGGACTGGTTGAGATCCACGAGGCCTTTGCGGCACAGGTGCTCTCGAACATCCAGGCTTGGGGCTCACAGGCCTGGGCTGATCGGTTGGGGTTACCGGGACCGGTGGGTGAAGTCGACTGGGACCGCACCAATGTGGCGGGTGGCTCGATCGCGATTGGACA
>JAICPP010000209.1 GCA_025929805.1 Gemmatimonadales bacterium
GCGAGTTCGGCGAGCGGCTGTGCGATCACGCCCGCCGCTTCGGGCTCGCTCATTCGACCCGGACGATCGCTGGGGCCTTCGGCCAATGCCCCTGCTTCCGGCCCCACCAGCGCCACCCCGCGACGACGGAGCTTGTCCAGGTTGGCCTGGGTCTCGGGGCGTCCATACATCTCATCGTTCATCGCTGGTGCGAGGAGGAGAGGCGCAGTCCGGGCGAGCAAGAGCGTGGTCAGCACGTCGTCGGCCAGACCCTGGGCCACCCGCGCGATGAGATGCGCGGTAGCAGGGGCTACGATGATGAGATCTGCTTTCTGGCTCAGGTGGACATGAGCGAGCGCCCTGCCCGGCTCCCACAGCGAGCAGAGGACAGGGCGTCCCGTCAGACCTTCGAAGGTGGTTGCTCCGACGAACTCTCCGGCACCCCTCGTGAGCACCACATCGACTTCGGCGCCGGCTTCGGTGAGTCGGCGGGCAAGGATGCAGCTCTTGTAGCTGGCGATGCCGCCAGACACGCCGAGGACGACGCGCCGGCCCGCCCACACGGTCACGCCTCGGAGCGGCGGCGCCGAAGCAGCTTGTAGTTCAGCTCGCCGTCAACGAGCTCCTGGAGTGCCTTGGTGGTGAGCTTCTCACTGGGCCGGGCCAGATGGTCCTTGGGAAACTCGTTCAGGTAGCGGGCAAACTTTGCCGCAACCAGCACGCCGAGATACTTGTTTCCGGCCTGCTTGGCCACTTCGCTGGGTGTGATGATTCGCATGCTTGCTCCTTAGGTTAGTCCACAGTCCTCAGTCGCCAGTCGCCAGTCAGGAGCCGGCGTTCCGATGCTTGTCTGGTGACTGACGACTGTGGACTGGCGACTGCCTTCCAATCTTCTCCGCAGCCTTCACCACGTCGTGCTTCAACTGCCCGATGAACTCCGGCATAGTGTCCTGCCGCGCCACCCGCCACGACTCCGCTTCCAGGATCGCCGCGACCTGGGCCACCGCGACCACCAGGTCTTCGTTCAGGATGGCGTAATCGTACTCGTCCACCGCGCCCAGCTCATCGGCGGCACGCAGGATCCGATCCCGGACCAAGGCAGGGTCCTCCGTCTGGCGTCCCATCAGCCGCTGCACCAGCGCTTCGGCAGATGGCGGCAGGACAAAAAGGAGAAGCGAGTTCGGGAAGTTTCTCCGAATCTGGCGTGCTCCATCGATCTCCACATCGAGCACCGCGTGACGTCCCTGCGAGAAGATCTGCTCGATCTCGCTCTTGAGCGTGCCGTACAGCTCGCCGCCGTAAGTGGCCCACTCGAGAAACTCGCCTTTCTCCCGGCGCTGAAGGAACTCATTGTGAGAGATGAAGTGATAGTCCACTCCATTTCGCTCGTCCGGCCGCTTGGGACGAGTCGTTGCCGAGACCGAGTAACCCAGGTCTTCCCTGCCCTGCAACAACATCTTTGCGATGGTCGTCTTCCCGCCGCCCGAAGGCGCGGAGAGCACGAGCAGAAACGGCTTCACTCGATGTTCTCGAGTTGTTCCCGGAACTTCTCGAGCTCGCCCTTCATCGCAATGACCAGTTGGGCGACTTCGGCATCTCCGGCCTTGGAACCGATGGTGTTGACTTCCCGGCCCAGCTCCTGAGCCAGGAATCCGAGACGCTTACCCACCGGATCCCTGCTGGTCATGGCCTCTCGTACCGCGGTCACATGGGCGCGTAACCGAACCAGCTCCTCGGTGACATCCAGCTTATCCGCCAGAAAGGCGAGCTCCTGCGCGAGCCGCTGCTCGTCTACCGACCTGCCGTCCAGCAGTTGCACCACGGCCGCTCTGAGTCGGTCCCGCTCCTTGACCAGACGCTCTGGTGCCCGCTGCGCGATCTGCTGGGCCGACCGCTCAAGCAGATCGAGCCGGTGCCGCAGCTCGGTGGCGAGCGCTTCGCCTTCTCGCGCCCGCATGACCCGGCACGCCTGCGCCGCCTGGGCGACGATCGGCTCGATTTCAGCCCAGCCAATCTCGCCGGAACCATTGGCCGAGGAGGTCAGGATCTCGGACTGGCGAGCCACCAACTCCACCGTCACCTCTCCAGCCAACCCGAGAGCCGACTGCATCTCCCGCAGGCGCGCCACCACCAGTCGGGCCCGTTCGAGATCGATAGCAAAACCCGAGTTTCCCTCGAGTGCGTCGCTCCAGCGGGCCTGGACTGTGATATGGCCACGGTCGAAATCCCGGCGCAGTCGCTCGCGCAGCTCGACCTCGAAGTTGCTGAGCTCACTGGGAAGCTTGGCGGACAGGTTGAAATATCGGTGGTTGACGGTGCGGATCTCGACTCGTAGCCGCCGTCCGGCCACTGGTCCTTCCGCCGCGCCGAACCCCGTCATGCTGTACGGCAAGCGCCCTCCCGGAGCCGGAACAGCCTGGAATTTTACTCGGAAAACGCCCCTATTGGTAGGTCACTGGCAGGCACCCAAACCTGCTGTCATGTATGCTTGGTCCGTAGGCCTCAGAGCAACGGGAACGAGGAGCATGAAATGACTGCCCCCAGAGTGACCGCGCCGGTAACCGAAGTCGAACGCAAGCCGCGCGACGAGGAGATCGACGTCTACGGAGTCACCCACACAGGGAAGGTGCGAACCGAGAACCAGGACCACTTTCTCATCTGCGCCCTTCGCAAGCAGGTCCTGATCCGGATGACCAGCGTGCCGGACGCGGAGCGCCTCATGGCGGATCCGGAGCGGCTTGCGTTCGTGGCCATGGTGGCCGACGGCGTCGGTGGGGGAGCCAAAGGTGCAGAGGCAAGCCGGATCGCGCTCGAGGCCGTGACTCAGTACGTGTCGCAGAGCATGCGATGCTACTATGCCGGCGATGCGGCGCGGGACGAGGAGTTCATCGATTCCCTCCAGACAGGCGCACTCCAGTGCCATGCCGAGCTGCTTCGACGGGGAGAGGAAGATCCCGAGTACCGCGGCATGGCAACGACTCTGACCCTGTACCTGGGTGTGTGGCCCCGGGCATATCTCCTCCAAGTGGGGGACAGCCGCTGTTATCTGCTGCGCGGCGGCGAGCTGAGCCAGATCACCCGAGATCAGACGATCGCGCAGGAACTCATCGACATTGGGGTGCTGACCCGGACCGACGCCTCGTCCAGCCGCTTCGCCCACGCACTTTCCAGCTCGCTGGGAGGGCGACAGACCGCCCCGGCAGTCACCCGGTTCACCATGAACTGGAATACCGTCGTACTCCTCTGCAGTGACGGCCTCACCAAGCACGTCTCCGACCAGCGAATTGGCGAGCAGCTCCGCTCCATGACTTCGGCCCGTCAAGTATGCGAAGATCTCCTGAACGAGGCCCTGGAAGCCGGCGGCACCGATAATATCACCATCATCGTCGGCCGACCCTGGGCGAATGGGAGCTGACAGGGCTTCATCCCGAGCGCTGCGAGGCCCCTGACACACTGGCACGGCATCTGCCTTCCCGGGCGGGCATCTCCCCCTACGGACACTTAGAGGTAGAGCCATGGTTGCCACATCCGCTTGCCGTCTCCTCCTTCCGCTCACGCTGGTTGCTCTGCTCCCTGGAGCAATCCTGGGGCAGTCCGTCACGCCCGTCTCTACCCGCAGCACTGTGCCGTCCAGCGACCGGGCCACGCCGGTTTGGACCCTAAGACTCAAGCAGGACATCCATTGGCAGCAGGTTACGCCGGCGGGCACCCTGCTTATCTCGACCGACGCCGCGCTCTCCGGCATCGACATCGAGCGGGGCCAGGTGATCTGGGAAAAATCGGAGCTGGGCGGACTGCCGGCCGACAGCGTCCGCATGGTAGATGGCTCGATCCTGATGGAGGCAGCCCGTCCCGGGCTCCTGTTGGTCTTCGATCCGGTCACCGGCGGGGCCGTGTTCGACTCCCGGCGTCTTGGCCTAGCGGAAGTCGTCACCCGTCGCGTTCTGCCACAGAGTGGAACTCTCCTCGTCCACGGCCGGCGGACCTCGGGCCCCCCGGTGGTCGCCCTGTACGATCTAGTGACCGGCGACCAACGTTGGGTCAGCGAGTCACTCTTCGAGCAGTCCGAGCCAAAGAAGAAGGGACTGGGAGGCCTCATGCAGGGCCTGGTTCAGAAGGTGTCTGAACGCACCGCACTCGAGGTTCTTCAGGCCGGCCCTGAGATGATCGTGGTTCACACCCTGATGGGGCTTCGGGCCATGGATTCCCGTACCGGCCAGGTCCGCTGGTCGGCAGCCCTCCCAACAGCCAAGCCCGGCAACCCTGCCAAGAACGTGCGGCTTTATCCCTCCAGCCATAAAACCGATCGGATCTACGTGAGCTTCGATGATCGTCTGATGGCGTTTCGCATGAGCGATGGCCAGGCGCTTTGGCCCAAGCCGGCGACGGTAAGCGGATGGATCTATGGCATTGTAGAGCATCCAGAAGGGATCGTGATTCTTCCCGAAGCCGCGCCGGAAGGCGAGCTGTCCGGGAGCCGGACGGTCATCAACGGCGTAGTCCAGACCGGGCTCAACGTCGCCCGATATGAGGATGGGACCACTATCGCCTCGAAGCCGGTCAAGATGAGGGGCAACGTGACCGACGCGATGATCGCGGGTGAATCGGTGGTGCTCGCCGTCGACGCCGAGTCGAAAACCTTCGTGAATGTGCTCGATGTGGCCAGTGCGGCCCTCCGACTCAAGAAAGACGTGAAGATCAAGGGCCGGCTGGACTATGCCGAGCTCACGCCGGCGGGCTTGCTCTATGTATCGCGACCCGACGCCTCGACCAACGCGGAAGTAAACCTCGTCGATCTCGGCAAGGGTGAGCGCATGTACAAGGATGCGATCGAGAGCGGCAAGCGCGATCTGCACCACGCCATCGAAGGCAAGACGATGTACGTCTTTGCCAATCGAAACCACCAGCTGTACGCGGTGGACCGCGAGAGCGGGATATTCGAGCCCCGCGGTGGTGCGATCAAGCTGCAAGGCGGGGAGGAACCGGTGGCGATGGAGATCCGGCCGGAAGGGATCGTGCTCATCGCACCGCAGAACCTCGTCATCCTCGGGCGAGACGGTCAGGTGAAGCAGCAGGTCTATCATCCGGCACCGCAGCTGCC
>JAICPP010000142.1 GCA_025929805.1 Gemmatimonadales bacterium
GTGGTGGAGTACGTGGCGGGAGTGGGTAATTAGTCGCGAGTCGCGGGTCGCGTGTGACGCTAGATTTATGCAAGATCTCCTGACCCGTGACCCGTGACTCGAGACTCGCGATTACCATGAACGACCTTCTCAAACAGCGAATCCTCCGCCTGCTGGAGACCTTGGATGATGACAAGGCCTACCAGGTGCTCGACTATGCGGAGTTCCTCACCAGCAAGTACGCCCAACGCGCTCAGCCGGATAATCTCTTTACCAAGATCACCGCCACAGTCGAGAACACCATGCGGGCCGGGAAGCTGCCGGTTCAGGCGATTACCGGCACGATGAGTCTGATGGACAGCGCTGCCAAGGTGATGAAAGGGCTCGCGGCGGCAGGGCAGGCGGTGGTCGAGGAGGCCATCAAGACTGCTGAAACGCTACCGAAACCTGAGCCCGCAGCTGAGCTACCACTCTATCCCGAGCAGAAATCCGAGCCAGACAAGCTGTCCTCCTGACCCGTGATTGTCATCCTGAGCGAGCGTAGCGACCGAAGGATTTAGGCGGCGTAGATCCTTCGCTGCGCTCAGGATGACAGTTCCCCATCAAGGATTCTTAATGGCCGCACCAGTTCAAGCGCCCCCCAAGACCTCCGCCCCCTCCGAGTTCATCCGAGGCATCGGACCGCTCGCCGCCATCTCACTGGTGGTGGGCTCCATGATTGGATCCGGGATCTTCATCGTCTCTGCAGATATCAGCCGCCAGGTCTCCGACTGGGGCCCAGGGGCGTTGTTGCTGGTGTGGGTCGTTACCGGAGCGATGACGGTCACCGGCGCGCTGGCGTACGCGGAGCTCGCCGCGATGATGCCGCGAGCGGGGGGCCAGTACGTGTTCCTGCGGGAAGGCCTCTCACCGCTCGCCGGATTTCTCTACGGGTGGACGCTCTTCACGGTCATCCAGACGGGAACCATCGCCGCCGTGGCGGTGGCCTTCGGCCGGTTCCTCGGTGTGCTCATTCCCAGCGTGACCCCGGACGTCTTCCTGTCCCTGGGGCAGATTCGTCTCCCCGGCGCAGCCGATGCCATCCAGCTCGGGCTTTCTCCTCAGCGGGTAGTGGCCGTGGCAATGATCGTGGTGCTCACGCTGCTGAACATCCGCGGGGTGAAGCTGGGTGCCGCCGTACAGACGGTGTTCAGCGTGGCCAAGATCGGCGCCTTGGCAGCCCTGGTGCTCCTGGGCCTCACCCTGTTCCGGCAGCCCGATATCGCGGCGGCCAACTTCTCCAACTTTTGGGGCACCGGCGAGTGGACCATGGCGGTGCTACCGGTCATCGGGGCCGCCATGGTCGGATCGCTCTTCTCTTCCGACGCCTGGAACAACGTGACTTTTGCGGCCGCCGAAGTGAGGGATCCCACCAAGAACCTTCCGCGGGCTCTGGCCATCGGCACCGGATTGGTGAGCGTGCTGTACATCCTGGCGAATGTGGCCTACCTGAACGTGCTGCCGTTCCATGGTGATCCCAACGGCACCGATGTGCTGGCTCGCGGGCTCCAGTACGCCGCGCAGGACCGGGTAGGCACCGCCGCCATCGAGGTGGCGCTGGGGTCCGGGGCCGCCGCCATCATGGCGATCGCCATTCTCCTGTCCACGTTCGGCTGCAACAATGGCCTGATCCTGGCCGGGCCGCGAGTCTACTACGCGATGGCCCGGGACCGGCTCTTCTTCGAGCGCGCGGGCCAGCTGCACCCGGTGTATCGCACGCCGGTCTACGGACTCGTTGCGCAAGGCCTGTGGACGGCGGTCTTGTGTATCAGCGGCACGTACAGCGAGTTGCTGAATTACGTAATCTTTGCGGCCGTCATCTTCTACCTGCTCACGACCGTTTCATTGTTCCGGCTCCGGCGGCTCCGTCCCGATCTGCCTCGTCCGGTGAAGGCCTTTGGCTATCCCGTGCTTCCGGCGTTATACATCGCCGCCAACGCCTTTCTGCTGGTCGTGTTGCTGGCCGATCCTCAGCAGCGGAAGTTTTCCGCCCTCGGTCTTCTGATTGTGGCCCTGGGGATCCCGGTATACGCCATCTGGAGACGCAGCGCCTAGGGAGGCGGCTGCGCCCTTGTGGACACAGGCGCAAGGGGCTGGCTCAGCGCGCACAAACGTCACACGTTGGTCTTTAGCGCTAGGCATCCAATACGAGGCTCACTGGATCGCCTACGCGGAGTGTGCCGGTTTGCACCACCGTTCCGTAGACGCCCGCGGTGTTCTGGTTCAGCCGGACGACCGTCTTCAGCACCCGCGGGTCTTGCGTGGCCGTATCCGGATCGAGGTTGATCATCATACATCGTGGGTCACGCGCCGTCACGTGCACGGCTGGCCTCGGCTCGCTCTTGCCGAACACCAAAGTCCTGCCCACCCACGCATCCTCGAGAAAGGGCTCGCCGTCGCGAGTCTCGAGCACAATGTTGGCTCGAAAGCGCCTGCGATCGAGGTTGACTCCCGCCTCGCCACCGATGCCTGCAATGGTCGTCAGGCTGATCACCGATATCGAGGCATCATCGAAGATCCCCTGCTTGAGCTTCATCAATTCCACGCCGCTCCCAAAACGCTCGCCCACGTCCCTTTGGAGCTCCAGACTGCGAAGCTCCACGTGGGTTCCGGCCGGTGTGCGTACGTGGGTCGGCAAAGGCTCGCCGGTGCTATGGTCGACACCGAAAGGGTGGTATAGAAGTAGCTCGGCGACGCGGCTCGCGGTAAGCCAGGGAAAGCCGCTGTCATCTCCCAAGCGCCGGAAGGCGAAGCGCCGATCACCGTCGAGGCCGTGCCACCCAAGAGATGCCGACTCCGTTGCGGTACCAGCCATCGACTTGACGGGATACCGCACCAGTTCGCAAATATGCCCGAGTTCATTCATCAAACCGTCACCCATTCGTCAACGGGCGGCAGGACACGAAGGCGTGCAGTTACGGGGCCTTGCCGCGCCGCGCTGCCCGCGTGGCGGCAGCCTTCTTCGCGGCTTTCCGCCGACGCTTCGTGGTGGCCGCCTTGGCACCAGCTGCTTTGCGCTTGCGAGTGAGCGCCGCTTTTTGACCCGCGCTCTTGCGTTTCTTAAGCGCTTCCCACACCTCCACAACTTTCCTGGCGAGGGCTTGACGTTTTCTTGTTGCTGCCGCCTTAATAGACGCGGCACGGCCCTTTCGAGTCGTCGCTGCCTTCTTGCGTGAGCTTGCCATTCGAGCCCCTTGTATCTAGAGGATGAACTCAGGGTCCGCCCTAACGGACGCGCATCAGCTGCGGGCGCGCGGGCGGCACCCCGCCGGCCCAGCTCGGCTGCATGCGCGGGTTAGGCCACAGCGCTCCCCGAACTCACGAGGCCGGCGGCCGCTCGCAGCTGGGGGATCAGCTGAAGCGGGTTCGCGTGGGATTCTAGGCCGACGGAGAGGTGGCCGCCCGGGAGCGGCAGCACAAGCTCGTAGAAGCTGCCGTAGCGAATCAGCACGAACTCCAAACCTCCACAATCGATCTCCCCTCGTTGGCGCGTGAGAGTGAGCAGCGTCGGATTTACGAGGAGTTCCTCGTACTTGTCTGATTCACTCGTGCTGGCCTGGGCAAGGCCTGGGCGCTGCGAGGATCGGAGCCGGCCGTCTCGGTAAACCGCGACGTAGCGGATGTCGGCCGCAAGGGCGAAGACACGCTCAATCAGATCCTCCATTTGTTCGGCTCCTTTGGTGCTGCCGCCTAACGGGCCGCGCTTTCGCTGCGGCGACCCGCCTGCGTGCACGTGAAAAATGCTAGCGCGAACACGCGGCTTCCCTGAGGAGCGCCGCAAAGGACCGCTCATCGATTCCGGAAGGCTCGTGGACTTTGGTATGCCGCACGTACCTGCCCTTACCCTCAAGCAACCCTCTCGGATCGTTCAAGGATGAGCCCCTAAAGAATCCGAACTGCACGTAGTCTGGCGCAGAGTAAACATACGCTACGGGTCCGTTACTGCCGACCCAGCACCCGTTTCCCCACTTCACCGCTTCGCTTAGCCCAGGCTCCACGCGCTTCACCAGCTGCCGAAGCCCACGAATGATCGCCTGATTCTTGGGACTCTGGTCTTTCAGGTACTCATCGAAGCTCCTATACGTCTTCATTCTCGTCATCACACGCTCCAGGGCGAAAGAGCTGATTTTGCAAACGGTGGTCGGCCAAAGGGAGCCCCTTGCTGCGTCCCCTAGGCTACCGGTGCTTAGCAGCGGCCTAACGGACCGCGCATCAGCTGCGGCGACTGGCCCGCTTGGACACTATCCTACGTTCCTGGGACCTGAGGCGCCCGTCAGCTGCATGCACTTGTTAGGCGGCAGTCCCCTCAAAGTTTGAGCGCATGAATCGGGAAGCCGGCCGCGCCGCAAGCCTCTACTTTCAGGCATGCACCGCTACCGGATTCAAGGCATTCCCGAAAGCATCGCCACGGCCGCGCGAGCAACCATGCGCTCGCCGCAGTACGGCCATCCGGCATATGTGGAAGTAGCGACCGGGTACGGCCCGTGTCGGCTCTGCTTGCAAACCTTCGCGGTGGGGGCCGACCAGCGCCTACTCTTTACCTACCAACCCTTCTCGGATTCCGAAGCCTTACCCGCCCCCGGGCCAGTGTTCATCCACCGCGAGCCGTGCGGGCGCTACGACGCCGCGGTCCTGCCCGAAACGCTGCGGCCTCTCCCCCTGGTGATAGAGGGCTACGGTGCAGCAGGGGCGCTTCTGGTCCAGCGGCGCGTTGGCACCGCCAGTTTCGAACCCGTGCTCAATGAGGTCTTGAGCCGGCCGGGCACTCAGTATGCCCACCTACGCAACGCCGAGGCCGGCTGCTTCATCGCTCGAATTGATCGCGACTTTCCACCAGACTAGGCCTGTCCGTGTCCCCCTAATGGACTGCGCATCAGCTGCGGCGACTTGTCCACCCGCGTCATGTGGCGAGCACTCCGGAGTAGTGGAGTGTACCGTCGTATGCGGCAGTTTGGGGGAGACCGCCAAGCGGCTGCGCGCTAACAGCGTTGCCTGGCCTCAGAATCCGCATAGCTGATGCGGACCGGCATGGCACTCAGCTTGTCGTAGAGCTTTCGTTCCGATCGGATGGGCCACCAGTCATAGAGGAAGATCTCGAGCGGACGCCACATAGCAACCCAGCCTCCGATCGCGAGGCCCTCCCGCAGCAATTCGCCGATACGCTGCCCCTCGAGGGCGCTCTCGATGATCCCACCCACACCAAACGATGCCGCGAGAAAGAGCATTCCAATCAGCAGGCTGGTACGCCCAACCTGGAACAAACGCTTGAGTCGCTGCCTGGACGCCTGTGACCGCATAGCAAAGTATTGGCTCACGGCATCACGCAGGACCTGGACTTCATCGGGCAGTCCTGCAGGCCGGTCCAGGAGCACCACAAGGGACAGTGGAGCATTGGCGGGAAGCTCCCGGGCCCACTCGACGATGAACTCTTCGGCTTTCGGATCCAGATCCTTCTCGCGAAAGGGAGCCGGGTCAATTGCATTAAAAAGCTGCTTCGATTCCGCCAGGTGGATCTCGATGACCCCGCCGATAGGTGGGATGTGATCGCCGGCCGATCCCCTGCTCGCGCTCAACGGAACCTCGATAGGTCCATACTCTGAAGCGCCTGCTCGTACTGCTCCTTCATCTCTGTTTCAGCGTTCCTCAGTCCCGCTTCTGGTAAGCCCGATGAACCAATCCTGAAAGCCTTGGCGGCCGGTTCCTCCCGCGAGCGGGCCGGATTCCTCGTCGTTCTGACGAGCTTGGTCGGCCGCTTCCTGGTCGGGTTGCGATGCTGGCACAGGGCCTTCACTGAGAGTGACCTGGAAAAATCTGGGGACATGCACAAAGGCACTTCTTATACCAACTTACTCCATATTCAAAAGTCCGCCCGGCGGCGGTTGTGTCCTCGCTCACACACCTCGACTGCGAGAACGGTCAGCGTGAAATCACCCAACTCTGCCGAATCTCCGGCTCTTCAGGACCGAGCGTTCCTCCTCCTTCTGATTGCTTCGTCACTGGCATTTGCCTGGATCCTCCGGCCGTTCTATGGGGCGGTTCTCTGGGGCATCATCCTCGCCATCATGTTTGCGCCGCTGTACCGCCGCCTCTCCCGAGCCCTGCACCAGAGGCGCACACTGGCCGCGCTTCTTACCCTCCTGATCATTGTAGTGCTGGTGATCCTGCCATTGACGCTGCTCACTGCCTTGCTGGTGCAGGAAGGAGTCAGCACATACGAAGGAATCAGATCGGGAGAGCTGAACCTGGGGCGGTTCTTTCAGCAGGTATTCGACACCCTCCCCAGCTGGGTGACCCATCTGCTCGACCGTGTGGGTCTGACAAGCCTTACCCGGATCCAGGAACGGTTGTCAGCCGGCCTGACGCAGAGTCTCGAATTCCTTGCAACACAGGCGCTCAACCTGGGCCAGAATGCGCTGAACTTCATCGTCAGCGCGCTCATCATGCTGTACCTGCTGTTCTTTCTGCTACGCGACGGGGACGGTCTGACCCAGCGCATCAGGAATGCGATCCCGCTCCGTGCGGAGCAGCAACGCGCACTCGCCAGCCGGTTCACTATTGTCATCCGCGCGACGGTCAAGGGGAACCTGGTGGTGGCCCTGATTCAAGGGTTTCTCGGGGGCCTGATTTTCTGGCTGCTGGGTATCCACGCGCCCGTGTTATGGGGAGCGCTGATGACCGTCCTATCACTGTTGCCCGCCGTCGGAGCCGCGCTCGTTTGGTTGCCGGTCGCGATTTACTTTCTGGCTACCGGTGCCACGTGGCAGGGCATCACCCTTATCGCTTATGGCGCCCTTGTCATCGGCCTGGTCGACAACATCCTGCGGCCCATCCTGGTCGGGAAGGATACCAAGCTGCCCGACTACGTCGTGTTGATCTCCACCCTGGGCGGCATCGCCGTATTCGGCATCAATGGATTCGTCCTCGGGCCGGTGATCGCGGCCATATTCGTGGCTGTCTGGGATATTTCCTCTGCATCGCGGGATGTCAAAGAGCTTTAGCGCGTGTGCGCGGATTGGGAAAGCGATGTTTCGGCCTGAGTCGCTTGCGCGCTGGACGATGCCGCTCTCGGCCACAAGATCAGAACGCCGAGCAGGCCCGCCATAAATGAAGCGAGGAAGATTGCCAGCTTAGCCGCGGTGAAATCAGACTCGCTGTCGAATGCCTGGCCGGCGATGAAGAGGGACATGGTGAATCCGATTCCGGCCAAGGCACCAGCGCCGGCCAACTGGCGCCACGAGTAGGCCTCGGGTTTGACGGCGATCCCCAGCCGGACGGCAAGCCAGGAGGCCAGGAAAAGCCCCGTCGGCTTTCCCACCACCAGCCCCAGAACAATCGCCAGCACCAGCCGCTCGTGCCCCTGGAGGATGTCCGTGGACCATACCAGCCCGGCATTCGCCAGTGCGAAGATCGGCAGCACGGCATAGCTCGACCACGGCTCGACCGTGTGCAGCACTTTGCTGGCCGGGGATTCGATGCGGTCATGGATGAGATTGAGCGCATTCAGCGCCGGCCGGGAAAGACCGTGTCTCATCGGGGCCTCGCCGCCACTGGGGTTGTCTGTCCGGATTACCGCCTGCGCCTGGGCCAGGAGTGCATTCAAGTTCGCCGGTGGCCGTGTCGGGGCGACCAGGGCGAGGATCACGCCGGCGAGCGTGGCGTGCAGTCCAGCTTCATGCAGGCAGAACCAGAGCAGGGTCCCGAGCACCAGGTAGGGAAGGGCCCGGTACACTTTCCACCGGTTGATCACTACCAGCAGTCCGGTGACCAGGACCGCAGCCGCGAGATAACTCAGTGAGAGGGAGCCGGTGTAGAACAGTGCGATGATTGCGATTGCGACCAGATCGTCGACGATCACCGCTGCTGTCAGAAAGACCCGCAGATCGACCGGTACCCGGTCGCCCAGCAGGACAATAAGCGCCACGGCGAATGCCGTGTCGGTCGCGATCGTCAGGCCCCAGCCCGATGCGAGCGGACCTCCGCTGAGGACCGTGAGGTAGATCAGCGCCGGTACGGTCATCCCGCCGAATGCGGCGGCAAGCGGGAGAACGGCGGCCTGACGGGAGGCGAGCCGTCCCACCGTGAACTCACGCTTGATCTCCAGGCCTACCACCAGAAAGAACACGCTCAACAGGCCGTGATTCACCCAGTCGATGACCGGAAGGGCGAAGGCGCGCGCTCCGAACTGGAAACCAAGCGGCGTGTGCCAGAACGATGCGAAGGCCGGTCCCGCCGTCGAATTGCTGAGCACGAGCGCGATGACAGTGCCGAGAAGCAGCAGCAGGCCAGCGGAAGGGGCCCAGCGCGCGAAGTCCAGCGCCGCGGTCTGCACCCGATGGGCCAATGAGCCGAGCATCGCCTCGGCCAGCGCGCCTTCCTCCCAGGCACCCTCGTAGCGGCGGCCGTTGATGAAGAAGGTGGGTGTCA
>JAICPP010000285.1 GCA_025929805.1 Gemmatimonadales bacterium
GAGCTGCGTAATCTTGAAGCCATCGGCGATCGCCTTCATCTTGCCGATTGCTGCGAGAGCCCGGGCCATGGCGGTTTCAGACAGCCGGCCGGTGCGGTCCAGCTTCTCGCCCAGGCGGACCATCTCCCGCTCTTCATCTAGAATGCGGTAGGTCCCGTCGTCCTGCACTTCGGCGACGGTCAGGCGGATGGTGTTGGTGCCGACGTCAATGGCCGCCAGGCGGGGGTGGGCAGGTGGTTCCGGGATGGTCATAGGCTGACCTGTAGATTCCACCGAGTTACGGGTCAACGCCAGTCGGATTCGTCACGACTGCGTAACGATCCAAGAGTGGGGCATCAACCCGATCTCCAGCAAGGCGCTTTTCGAGGTGGGAGGTTCACGCGAGGAGTTAGCACATGCTTGGCGGCCGGTCGTGGGGCGAGTGGATCGCCCTGTATTCGAAGAGCCATCAGCACCCGGTGAACCGCTTCTGTCACACCCTGGGGATACCGCTGATAGCCCTCTCGCTTCCCCTTGGCCTCGTGGCCCTGTTCATACCGGGGTTCTGGCCCGTTCCGCTCTCGATGTTCCTGATCGGGTGGGCGCTGCAGTTCGTCGGCCACGCGTTCGAGGGGAAACCACCGGAGTTCTTCCGGGACTGGCGATTCCTGCTAGTAGGGCTGCGCTGGTGGGTGGCGAAGGTACGGGGGAAGGAAGCGCCGTGAGTCGCCTCAGCGGCGCCACCGGTTTAGAACAACTGAGCGCGGAAGGCGGCTAGCACAATCGCCGTTCCAGCCGCAATCAGTTGTCCCACCAACACATCGCTCGGATAGTGTACGCCCAGGCGCACTCGAGAGAAGCCAACCAGGAGCGCCAGCAGGACCAGAGGCGCAGCCCACAGGGTGAAGGCGGAGCCGTACACCAGCGCGACTGACATCGAGGCTGTCGCGTGACCCGAGGGAAATGAGAACGGATCCGGCTCTTCCACCAGAGTGGCGCAGCCGGCGCTCCTGCCGGGGCGACGCCTCACGACCGTTCGCTTGATGAGTTGCACCAGCAGATGAGACACCACCAGGGTGAGCAAGGCAAGCTGGGACGTCCTCTGCAGGGTGCAGCACGCCAACCAGGCTGGAAGTCCCACCGCCAGGAGTAAAGCTCCAGCACCACCAGCATGAGTGATCGTGCGCCAAGCAATCCGTGACGCCCATGACGCCTGCGGCGGAAGGGCGCAGCGAAGCATCAACGCTTGATCCTGGGCGCCGAGCTGGAGCAGAAGTTGTCTGGGCATTCCCCCGGATGATCGTTTGTAAGTGCGTCGAGCTGGCTGATTCCAGGCCACGGATTGGTAACGATTCCCACCCTGCTTCCGAGACCAAGCAAAAACACAGACCTCACTCTGCCGTTACTCGCCGGCATCAGGTTTCCACGGTCCAACATCCCCAGGGCGGAGCGCTGATGCGCGTTCTCTACTGTACCGACACCTATCCCCCCCAGGTGAACGGAGTCTCGGTGGTCACAGCGCATTCGGTTGCGGGTCTCTCCCGTCTGGGCTGGGAGTGTGCCGTAGTGGCTCCCCGATACCCCGAAGCAGCTCGCATGATATGGAAGGAGGAAGAGGCAAGCAGCGGCCGGCCGCCGGTCGTGGTGAGCCTGCCCAGCGCTCCGCTTCCGGGTTACTCCGAGATCCGCCTGACCCTCCCCGCTCTACGACCGATTCTCCGCTTGGTGGAGAGGTTCCGCCCGGATCTGGTCCACTGCGCCACGGAGTTTACCGTGGGCCGCATGGGGCAGGTCGCTGCCGCACAGGCGAGCCTGCCTCTGGTGTCATCGTACCATACCGACTTCTCCCGCTACGCCGAGGCTTACGGTAAATCGTGGCTGCGGGGAACCGTCTCCTCCTACCTCAAACGGTTTCATCAGCGAAGCCGGCGGGTGTACACGCCGTCTTCAGTATCCCGGGAGGACCTGCTTCGGCTGGACGTGTCGGAGGTCGAAGTCTGGGGCAGGGGAGTGGATGCTCAGCTCTATCATCCCGGACGCCGGAGTGCCGCTGGCCGTGAGGAGCTTGGACTGGGTGAGCGATTCACCTTTCTATACGTTGGACGGCTCGCTCCGGAAAAGCGCCCCGAGCAGATCATCGATGCGTTCCGGCTCGCGGGTCAGATGATGCCCAGGAATTCGATTCATTTGATCATCGCGGGAACTGGCCCTAAGGAGGCTGAACTCAGGGAAGTGGCACCGCCGGGCGTCACCTTCCTGGGATTTCTGGACCGCCGGACCCAGCTCCCAGACCTCTACGCCAACTGTGACGCGTTCGTGTTCGCCTCGGTAACCGAGACACTGGGGCTGGTCGTGCTCGAGGCCATGGCTAGCGGGCTTCCGGTGGTTGCGGCACCGGCCGGGGGCGTGCGGGATCATCTCCGCGACGGGCACAACGGGCTCGCGTATCCCGCGGATAACGCGTACGCGATGGCCACTACGATGGCGAGAGTCGCGTGGGAAGGAGGCCTCGCACGCCGGTTGGGCGCGGGTGCCCGCCGCACGGCGGAAGAGCTTACCTGGGAACGCGAGATCGAGCGGCTGGATCGGAGCTATCGGGAGGTGTGCGGCTCAGCGCTTACCCCGGCTGCGGCGTAGCCGAGGTGATCTAATCACTGGGCTCCTCTTGACAGCCGATAGACAGTTCGATAACCATTGAACTGTGAAGACCACCAGATCCGCTCGGTCACCCCTGACCGACAAGCAATTCGAGTTGATTGCCAAGGCGCTCGCCGACCCGCGGCGCATGGCGGTGCTCGAGGTCATCGCCGGCGAGCGGGAGTGCGCCTGCACCAAGCTGCGGGAAGAATTTCCCGTCTCCAAAGCCACCATCTCCCATCACATCAAAGAGTTGGTACGGGCGGGGCTGGTGGAGGCACGGCGCGAGGGCCAGTATCTCAGCTGCGAAGTGCGCCGAGACGTGCTGGAGGCGTATACCGCCGAGCTGCTGCGCCGAGCCGGCGGCCGAGCCAAAGCTTCCATCGTCTGAACACCTAGGGTGCAGTCGGCGGAAGTTTTTTTGTGAGTTAGA
>JAICPP010000170.1 GCA_025929805.1 Gemmatimonadales bacterium
GGCTTCTTGAGAACATCGAAGAGCCGGCCGTGCTCTCGGACGGCGAATTGGGTGCCCGGAACAGTATCGCCGAACTCACTCCCGAGTCTGGCACGAAGAACCGACCCGGTATCCCAATAACGGTCCAGACCATTCGCCGACTCGATGCTGATGCTGTCGGCCGAGGGGCTCACCACCTTTACCTGGGTGGACCCGCCCGACTGGATGACGGCCGGCGTGAAAGTAACCTCGACCGGTTCCGGGCCAGGCGTAAGGTTGACCGTCGAGGTGGAGACGCCACAGCCTTGGAGACTGAGCACCACGCACGCGGAAGGGGCGAGTGCAAAAGAGAGCCTGCTAAGTGGCTGATTCATTGAGACCGCCGGTAAGCTGGGCGTACGATGACCGCGATCAATGGACGTGCGCGCATGATGTTGCGCTGCGCCCCTTGTTGATGCGCAAGGAGCATACCCTGCCCGAACTCTTCGAATGTGTGTGGGGTTGGAGGGCGAAAAACGCCTGCCACGGTCTATCATACGCTTGTCGCTGCACCTTCGCTAGTGACCCGCGCCACGTCAGGACTTCGGCCGACGACTTAGGATCCGCCTATGAGTCCACAGCGAGCTTCCTCACCGCTCTCTACCGGATCAGCCGCGGACTTCATCCCACCCAATCCGACGCTGCCCAAATTGCGCGAGGCGGCTGCCGGGTGTCGGGGATGCGATCTCTGGGTGAATGCCACTCAAACAGTCTTTGGTGAAGGCCCCCGCGCAGCCGAGGTGATGCTGGTAGGTGAACAGCCCGGCGACCAGGAGGATCGGCAGGGTCACCCGTTCGTTGGTCCGGCCGGTCGGCTGCTGGATGCGGGATTGGAGCACGCGGGGATAGATCGCAGCCGGGTGTACGTCACTAATGCGGTCAAGCATTTCAAGTTCGTGGTCATCGAACGGGGAAGACGGCTCCATAAGAAACCGAGCGCGGGGGAAGTGCGGGCATGTAATCCGTGGCTGCAGGAAGAAATCCGGTTGCTCAAGCCGCGCGTGGTCGTGGCCCTGGGGGCCACCGCCGCACAGGCTCTTCTGGGTAAGCAGTTCCGGGTCACGCAGCATCGGGGCAAGCCGATCCCCACAGACATAGCCGATGCGATCGTCGCCACCGTACATCCCTCGGCGATCCTGAGAGCTCCCGACGAGGCCCGAGAGGAGGCCCGGCAGGAGTTCTTTGCCGACCTCGCGGTGGTAGCCAAATACTTGAAAAGCCACCCGACGAACCGACCCTGAAATCGCGGGGTAAATTCCCTTCGGGCCTCGAGCGTCGGGGAGGGGAGCGGCGCATGCCTGCGGTCCCGGAAATGGAGAGCAACGTGATCGGCAAGCTGCTGGCTCGAAAGGGAATCCTGTCCAAGCGCGAGCAGGAGCTCCGGGCGCGGGAGCAGGAGCTTCTCCAGCGGCTGGCCAGCGCGCTGGAACGGTTTGGGACTGATGTGGCTCCCGATGACCTCCGGCGTTTCCAGGAAGCCCGAGAGCAGCTGAACGGCCTCTTTCTGCTGGTCGTCGCCGGCGAGTTCAACTCGGGGAAGTCCAGCTTCATCAATGCGCTGCTGGGCGAACGGGTGCTGCCGGAAGGGGTGACTCCCACGACCGACCGGATCAATGTGCTCCGGCATGCGCCGCAAGTGTCCGAGCAGCTACGGGAGGCCTACCTGCTCGAGCGCACCCATCCTGCGGATGTGCTTCGTGAGATCAGCATCGTGGACACGCCGGGAACCAACGCGATTATCCGGCGTCATGAGGAGCTGACTCGGGACTTCGTTCCCCGCTCCGACCTGGTCTTGTTCGTGACCTCGGCCGATCGGCCCTTCACCGAAAGCGAGCGGGCTTTTCTGGAGCAGATCCGCGAATGGGGAAAGAAGATCGTCTTCATCGTGAACAAGATCGACATCCTGTCCCGTCCCGAAGAGCGAGAGGAGGTCACCCGCTACGTAGCCGAGAACGCAGCCGCCTTACTGGGAGAAACGCCACAGATCTTTGCCGTGTCCGCTCGCCAAGCCCTGGAGGCCCGCGAGGACTCCGGGGACAATGAAGAGCAGCTCTGGGAGCAGAGCGGGTTCGGGGAGGTCGAGGAATACCTGCTCAACACCCTGGACCAGCAGGAGCGGGTCCGGCTCAAGCTGCTCAACCCGCTCAACGTCGGACTGCGGCTCGCCGCCAAGTACAAGGACGCCACCTTCGATCGGCTCAAGCTGCTGGCACAGGATATCGAAGCGCTCCAGAACATCGACCAGCAGCTGGCCCTCTACCATCAGGAGATGCTCCGGGACTTCGAGCCGCGCCTGGCTCGGCTGGACGTTCTGCTCGGCGATATGGAACGGCGGGGAACCCGTTTCTTTGAGGAGACCATCCGCATCGGACGGATCAAGAGCCTGATGGACAGCGAGGGGGTGAAGCGGGCTTTCGAGCGGGAAGTGATAGGAGAGACGCCTCGGCAGATGGAGGAAGAGGTGGGCCGGGTCATAGACTGGATCGTCGAGCGCAACCACAAACTATGGCAGGACATCGCCCAATACATCGAGCGCCGCCAGCTCACCCGCCACCAAGAGGGCATGATCGGAGATGTCGGACCCAGTTTCAGCTACAACCGGCAAGCACTGCTCGATTCGATCGGACGAGTCTCCCGTGAGGTCGTGGGCAGTTACAACCGCGAGGCCGAATCCCGCACGATCGCGAATGAGATTCAGGGCGCCTTCGCGACAACTGCGCTAGCCGAAGCCGGCGCCCTCGGCCTGGGCACGTTGGTCATCACCCTGGTATCCGGCGCCGCGGCCGATGTGACCGGCATTCTCCTGGCCACCGCGCTAGCCGTGGGCGGCTTCTATGTATTGCCCCGGAAACGCCGCCAGTCGCAGCGCGACTTCCAGCGGCGGATTGCCGAGCTGCGGAATCACCTTAAGGATGCGCTGACTCGTCAGGTCCACCTCGAGCTGGAGCAGTCCACCGCGCGGATCAACGAGGCTATCGCTCCCTACCGCCGGTTCGTCCAGAGCCAACAGGTTCAATTGAACGAGGCACGCGGCGAGCTGGTGGCGACGGAAGATGCGCTACTGCGGCTTCGGGCTGACATAGAAAAGCGCTAGTACCCGGTGATGCAGGTCTTGACGGCCTAACGTCCGAGTGGTAGCCTAGCCACTTCAGCACCCCTCCCTACCTGACGTTACGTCCGTCTTTCCGGGGGAATCGGCACGGAAAGACTCCCGCAGTCCCCTTCCGACCGGAGGTGGTACATGGACGTGCTCGTCGCTCTTGCCATTAGCATCGGAGTTCTGATCGCCGGATGGACCTACGTGGCACTGGGAGTGGCCGCGTTGCCGGTGTGGGCAGGAATTGTGGCCTGGGGCTGTTTCTTCGCGGCGGGGGGGAAGACCGCCGGGCTGGCCAAGACACTCGCGTCCAACCTCTCGGGAGTCCTCTGGGCTTTCCTTGCCCTCACGGCCTGGAACAGCTTCGGTGGGGGGGTGCCGGTGCTCTCCGTGTTGGTCGGTATCGCGGCCTTGTTCATGGTGTTGCAGGCCAAAATCCCAGCGCTTTCCTTCATCCCGGGCGCTTTTCTGGGAGCAGCAACGGCGGTAAGCGTCGTCGTGGGGGCCAATGGCTCCTGGACGAAGACGATCATTGCCCTCGTCGTTGGTGCACTGTTGGGATATCTCTCGGAGATGCTGGCCGGGGCGATGACCGGTCGCGCTCGCCGGGCCTCAGCATGACGGTCTGATAGAGCAGAAACAAAAATCCGGAGCCCAGTCGGGCTCCGGACCACACAGGAACTCACTTTTCCAAACCGTGACCCGGCGGCTACCAGGTGTCGCTGGTAACCTTCTTTTTGCGCTTGCGCCGCAGAGCCGCCGCGGTCTTGATGGCGCGAGCTTCGCTCGGCTTGACGTAATGCCGTCGCCTTCTGAGCTCGCCGAAAAGGCCGGATTTCTGAAGCTTTCGCTTGAACAGCTTGAGCGCTCGCTCTAAGCTGTCTTCGTCACTCAGCTTGACCTCGGTCATACCCTGGCCCTCGTCCACGGATGAAAGCAAAGAGGGCCGGCGCTCGTGCCAGCCCCCTGGCGCATCGAAGGGTGGGTCTGTCACCGCTCTGACGCGGTGAGAAGCATACCCCGTGATTCCTCGTACCACAAGGCGAGCGCCCTCGCCGCGGCCTCATCTGCCGGGGTAACCTGGACCACTCTCTCTGCCCAGGTGAGCACCTGACCCTCGGTAAGATCCGGCCGGCCCAGCTCGTACACCAGCGGGTTACGCATGGTATACTCGGCAGCGCACCGAGCCGATTCGGCCGCCCCCTCGGGTGAGTCGCAGAAGCTCAGGGTCATGAGCTCGCGGTCGTCAATGTTGACGACGTAGTAGGCTTGAAACCCTGGAATCTGTCGGATGACGGGAAGGAACTCGTCCTGCATCTGGCGGCGCAACAGCTCCAGGGAGGCTCTGTTGATTGCGCCGTTCTTGGGGCTGTACCTGCGGATGGTCACAAACATCGATCCCTCAACCAGGCGCGTGTCCAGCGCGCCCACTTCGCATTTCAGTAGCTGATTGCCAAACGGAAACATAACGCCGCGACAGTTGGCTCGCGAGAACTCGCAGCGCCTCACCTGCTGAGCAGTCCGGCGTCGAGGATGAGCGGTGCGCCCGTCACGAACCGGGCCCGATCGGAGGCGAGGTACAGGACCGCGTGGGCCACGTCCTCCGGCTCGATCCACGGCACCGGAAGGAGATTTCCTGCGGAGCGCTCGGCGATCTCTCGGGGGGTGAGCCCCTCGAGTGCGGCAAGGCCGTCGTTCATGGGAGTATTCACACCGGTTGGGTGTAGTGAATTGACCCTGATCCCGAACGGCGCAAGCTCGATGGCCCACGACTTGGTGAGCCCGGTGAGGCCCCACTTCGAAGCGGCGTAGTGGCTGAGCCGGCCCATGCCGCGGAGACCGGCCACCGAGGAGTTGTTGATGATAACGCCGGAGCGCTGGCCGATCATCACGGGAATAACCCGGCGTGCCACCAGCCAGGCGCCCTTGAGGTTGATGTCCAGCATTGCGTCCCAGGCGTCCTCGGTCAGCTCATGGGCCAAGCCATAGGCGCAGATACCTGCGTTGTTGAACAGGATGTCGATGCGCCCGAAGCGCGCCACGGTTTCGTCCACTGCTCGCGTAACCGCTGCGTCGTCCCTGACATCACCGGCAAAGGTCAGACAATCGCTCCCGAGCTCCCGGCACCCAGCAGCGAGTGAGGCGAGCTCGTCCGGCGACCCCATGGTGTAGCCGGGGTAGCCCATCGGCCGGGCCACATCGAAGGCGGCAATACGGGCTCCCTCGCCCGCGAGCGCCAGGGCCGTAGCCCTGCCCTGCCCGTGTGCTGCGCCCGTGATGAACGCGACCTTCCCGGCGAACTCAGCCATCATGGTCGATTGCCGATTGCTGCCGCGCCCTCACGCACTCCCTTGCGATACGGCTGCAGATACTCATCCAGCTCCACGTCGAGCGCGTTGTTGACGACGTTGGTGGCGACCATCATGGCGCCGAATCCGGTGAGTGCCACGATCTGCGCCGGACTGAAGTAGGCCGCCAGCCGCTGATAGACGGCGTCCGGCACCTTGAAGGGAGAAACCGCGAGCGCTCGTCCGAACTCCAGGACCGAGGTCTCCCGCTCATCCAGCTTGAGGCGCTCGGGGTTTTCTCCAGTTTGGATGAGCATTCGGCGAAAGAAGGTGGAGCAGATCAGACAATCGGTTTCCGCCGAGATGGCGTGGGCAAACAGCGTGGTGAGTCGCTCGCCCAGGAACGGCTGCACGGCATCCCGAAGCGGGTACCACTCCATCAGCGCCTTGAACGCCGGCAAGGAGTGGAGCAGTGTCCGCTTCATGTTGGTCATCCGAGCGTGGTTCCGGACGTGGGCCTCCGCTGCGGCCCGAGCTTCAGGCGCGGCAGCTTCAATTTCAAGCGGGGGAATACGGGGCATACCTGGAGACTCCGTGCGGGGGGCCGGCAACGGAGTCAATCTAGAGTGATTATGCGGAGGGGAGAAGAAGCGCTGGTAGGCCGTTTACAGGACGCGGCGCGACGCCACATGGCGCTTCAGGTACCACTTTCCTCGCGGCGTGGAAAGATCGTCATAGACCACTCCACCAGCCCCCGCACTGGAGTGAAGAATACGGTTGTCGCCCATATAGATCGCTACATGATTGATGGATGCACCGGTACTCGCGAACAGGAGTAGATCACCGGGCTGGAGCGACTTGAGGTTACGGGAGAGTGGCACTCCCGCGGACGCCTGGAGTCTGGAGGTGCGTGGCAGCTTGATGTCGTGACGGCCATAAACGTATTGAACGAATCCGGAGCAATCGAACCCGGCACGTGGAGTTTCTCCCCCGTACCGGTAACGGGTGCCGACATACTGCCTGGCGGTGGCAAGCACGCGGGCCGCGCTGGCACTGACCTTGGCCGGTGTTCGCAGTCCCGCAGGTGCGCGTTCGCGGACGGAGGCTGGTGTAGCGCGTACGCTCACACCGTGTCCTCCCAGGGTGGCAACCACGGCGACTGGACCCAGGGTTGCCCGCACTACGGGGCGGGCGAGTCGTGGAAGAGTCAGATTGACTTGCGCAGCCATCACGCTCGGGACCCCCGCCAGCAGCGGCAGGGCGCAAGCGACGAGCTTCATTGTTACCTACTTGGATGTGACTTGGGGGGCTAATGCAGAAGGTATGCCAAGCTCCATGCGAGCGAGCCCGGCCTCGGTGAGAAACAGGCTCCCACCGGTAGGGACTCCTCCCCGGCGCTCGGCGCGAGTCAGCACCAGCCGGTCCTTGGCCCGGGTCATCCCGACGTAGAGCAGCCGCCGAGCTTCCTGAAGCTCCTCCTCGAGATTGTTCTCCAGAGCCTTCCAGCCGGGCATCTGCTGATTCTCCACGCCCACGATGTACACCCGCGAGAACTCGAGACCCTTGGTGGAATGGAGAGTGAGCAGATTGACCCGGTTGGGATCGGTTTCCACTCCGGCGCTGGTGGAGAGGGCTGCACGAGAAAGCAGATCGTCGATCTGTTCAGCGACGGATGAGCCAGCACTGGCCTGAACCAAGATTTGAAGACGCTCGACCGCCACAGGGTAGCGCTGGGAGATCGGGCGCTCCGCACGTAGACGATCCATCACGGCTCGGCCACCCAGCCGCTCGATCACCTCTTCGATCCCAGGTACCCGGACTCCCTCTTCTACCAAGGCAGCAGAATAGCTTTCCAAACAGTCGGTATA
>JAICPP010000197.1 GCA_025929805.1 Gemmatimonadales bacterium
CCGGGGTGGTGGCTCTATACGCTCTGCAGAAACGGTCCGCCCGCTACGACACGGGGGGTGAGGAGCATTACAATCTGCTGGCGGCCTACCATAAAGCGCTCGGGGGGAGCGACCCACAGGGGGCGCTCTACTGGATGGCTCGGATGCTGGATGGCGGTGAAGACCCGATGACGCTGTTTCGCCGGGCCATCGCCATGGCGGCTGAGGACATTGGGCTGGCCGATCCCCATGCGCTGGTCATGGCCGTGGCGGCTCGCGATGCGTTTCACATGCTCGGCCCGCCCGAAGGGTATCTGCCGCTCGCTGAGATGACGATCTATCTCGCTACGGCGCCCAAGTCGAACAGTGCAAAGGTGGCGCTCGGGGCTGCGATGGATGCAGCCCGGGAGACTCCAGCCGCGCCAGTGCCGATGCACATCCGGAATGCGCCAACTCCTCTCATGAAGGAGCTCGGCTACCACCGAGGCTATCGCTACGCCCACGACTCGCCGGATGCCTACCTGCCCCAGGAGTATCTCCCTGATCAGCTGCGAGACGCCCTCTTCTATATCCCTGGTCCGTTCGGAGAAGAGAAGAAGATCGCGCAGCGGCTGGAGTGGTGGGCTCGGTTAAGGCGGGGTGAGGGCGACGTGAGGAGCGATGGATAAGAAGCCTCATCCCGAGCACAGCGAGGGTCGATTCTGATGCATGTCATTGTGATGCGCCGCACGGACCTTTGGTAAAGCCGGGTTCCATTGTGCACAAAAGGCCATAAGCGGAGGAGTATATTTCTCTGAAGCGGACCGAGGGAGCAAGGATGAGAGTTGCACTGGCGCTGGCCCTGGCTGGTGTCGCATGCAGCGGTCTGGGTGACAGCTTCCGTGAGCCCGAGCTCCAACTGGACCATGCGGTGGTCCGGGGGATCGGTCTCAGCGGGGGCAATCTGGATCTCGTGGTCAGGGTTCAGAACCCCAACAACTTCACCCTTCACGCCGACAAGCTTCAGGTCGGCTTCGACGTGGAAGGGTCGCATTTGGGTGAGATCACGTACGAGGAGGACTTCTCGGTAACTCAGAACGGCCAAACCACCCTCACGCTGCCGCTCCGTTTTGGATGGTCCGGTGTCGGACGAGCGGTGCGAGCCGCACTCGGTTACGGCGATCTGCCCTATAGGATGAAAGGCCAGGCCACCCTCAAGATCCCCGGTGGCTTTCGCAAGGTGGTATCGTTTACCCACGAGGGACGGGCTCCGTTGACCAGAGCTGGCGGCAGAGCCTTGCTTCGCTGGGGCTCAGGACCCTCATGAACGGGAAGAGCAAACTATCCGAGAACTGATTCCAGTCCGCGATCCCGTCGAGCGGGTGGTCCTGGTCGCCGCGCCACGCAAGGGATCGCCCGATGCGCGGCACGTCAGCGAGCATCTGGAGGAGCTGACCCGGCTGGTCGATACCGCCGGCGCCGAGGTGGTGGGCCGCATCTCGCAACATATCGCCGCACCGAATCCGGCGACGCTGATCGGCGAAGGCAAAGTCGACGAAGTCGCCCGCGAAGTCGTGGATGCGGACGCCTCCCTGGTCATCTTCGACGAAGAGCTCTCACCGGTTCAGGGGGCCAACCTCGAACGCGAGCTCAAGGTCCGGGTCATGGACCGGGCGGAGGTGATCCTCGACATCTTCTCCACCCGGGCTCGAAGCCATGAGGCCAAGCTCCAGGTCGAGCTGGCTCAGCTCGAGTACCTGCTGCCCCGGCTTACCCGGATGTGGACTCACCTCTCCCGGATCCGAGGTGGTATCGGTCTCCGCGGTCCGGGAGAGACCCAGCTGGAAACCGACCGCCGGATCATTCGTCGCAAGATCCAGGGCCTCAAGGCCAAGCTCAAAGACGTAGAGAAGCACCGCGAAAATCTTCGCGCCGGTCGCGACCCCATGCTGAGCGTCGCGCTGGTCGGCTACACCAACGCCGGGAAGTCGAGCATCCTGCGTAGCCTTTCGGGCCAGCACGACATCTTCGTGGAGGACCGGTTGTTCGCAACCCTGGATACGTTGACCCGGGAAGTGGATCTGGGCGAGGGTCAGCGCGCTCGAGTAACCGACACCGTGGGGTTCATCCGAAAATTGCCACACCATCTGGTAGCGAGCTTCAGGGCCACCCTGGAGGAAGCGCGATCCGCCGACGTGCTACTCCACGTGATCGATGCGAGCCATCCGGACTGGGAGGGGCAGCTCCGGGTGGTGGAGAAAGTCCTCGCCGAGCTCGGCCTGGCCGACCGGCCAGTGATTCTGGTGTTCAACAAGATCGACGCAGTATCCGATGCCGCGGGTTTCACCCGTCGGGTCCGGGAGCTGCATCCGACGGCGATTCTTACAACGACGATGCGAACCGACGGGCTCGCCCTGCTCAAGAGCCGGCTACGTGAGTTGGACCGGGCCGGGCGAACGTCGGTGCGGGTGCGGATACCACTGTCGGATGGCGCCCGTCTGGCGGAACTCTACCGCGAAGGCGAGGTCCTCAGCCGGGCGGAAGATGGAGACTGGTACGAGTTGCTGGTGCGCCTGGATCCATCCCGCCTGGCTCGGCTGCGCCAGGGCGGGCTGGAGGTCGTCGAGGGCGCGGAAGAGCCGGAGCGGTTGCGAAGGCGGGTAAGCGGCTAGCCTACCTCCCCCCGCTCAGCACCTGCTCCAGGATGAGCCAACGGTTCATCCCCGCGAACTTCTGATGCATCTTGGTGGAAGGGGGCGTGCCGCCCAGCTCCTCCTCCTCGATCTGCAGGTCGGCCAGCGCATCCAGTCCGCTCTTGAGGAATTTTCGCAAACCCTTCTCCAGCGCCATGCCGGCCGTGCGGAAGTTGAAGAGCGTGGAGAATTGAAGAATGTATCCCAGGTCGGCGAGCTGCTGGTTCGTGATCAGGGTGCCCGCCTTCTTTGCCTTCCCGAAGTAGAGCGAGGGAGAGAGGTTGAAGCCGAGCATCTGGTCGGGATAGTACTTTCGCACCCCTTCCGCAAATTCCTGGGGCTGGTCAATCTCGGTGTTGTTGAACTCCGGCCAGACCACGTCCACGCCCAGCTCGGCCGCTACCCAGGCATCTTCTACGGCTATCTGAACCCCGCCGGGCTCACGATCGGGTAGAGCGCCGTCGATCGAGTCGGTTCGGGCGATGATGACCACGTCTACTCCCGTGGCCTGGGCGGCCGCTTTAATGGCCTTCAGCTTGGCCAACCAGTCCTTGCGGGGCACCAGGACCTTGTTTCGCTTCTGCTTGCCGACGTTTACGATGTGGCCGCAGGTCCGGTTGGCCGGATCCTGATTCTCCAGGTGGACCCCCGCCGCGCGGGCCCTGATCAGTTCCACCGCGAGGGTAAATGTTTGGGTAGGCCCCCCGAACCCGGCCTCCATGTCCACGAAAGCAGGGGGACTTTCCAGGACTTCCTTCCCCTCAGTGTCGTAATAGTGGGTGTTACGCGCCCCTTCTATGCCCATCCACATTTCGTGGACCAGCTTCACCATATCGTGCGAGGCGTAGACTCCGATATCGGGGAACATGCTTTTGGTCGCGGCGAGCTGCCAGCCACTGCCGTAAAGCGCTTTGAAGCCGAGCCGGGTCATGATGGCCGCCGTGAAAGCGTCGTAAGCGCCGGCGGTATGCAGGTATGTCTTCCGGGCCCTTGCCTCGTGCAGCAGCCGACGGAGCTTCTCGGCCGGCTGCTCGGTCTCCGGAGGAGCAAAGAGCTTCTGGAGCGCCTCTGCGGGGTAGACCGCGTGGGCGGAGGCAGGTCGGGTCGCGGTGGCCATCAGGGATCTCCTCGGGGGTGGCGGCTGGAGCTTGTGAAAGTATTCACATGATAACGTGCGCATTTGAATCTCGCCAGACGACGGGTTCCTGCCAACCCACGCAATCCCTTGCAGACTCTGCTCCTGCTATACTTACCGGCCAGCGTGGATACCCCCGGACCGATGTTCATCACCAAGCCCTTCGTCACGAGCCGGCGCATCCGGTTCGCGTTGGTGGGGTGCGGTCGTATCTCCGCCAATCACTTCGAGGCCATCGAGAAGCACGCCGAAAGGGCAGAGCTCGTCGGGGTGTGTGACGTAGACCCGGCGGCGCTCAGGAAGGCCGAGGAGCGTACCGGTGCCCGCGGATTTCGCTCGCTCGAAGCCCTCTTGGCCGGTACCGAGGCAGACGTCGTCATCCTGGCTACGCCAAGCGGGCTGCATGCGGACCAGGCGGTTCAGGTCGCCGAAGCGGGCCGGCACGTCATGACCGAAAAGCCGATGGCGACCCGGTGGCAGGATGGAAAGCGCATGGTCCATGCCTGCGATGTGGCCGGCGTCCACTTGTTTGTCGTCAAGCAGAACCGCCGCAATGCGACCCTTCAACTGCTCAAGCGCGCGGTGGAGAAGGGTCGGTTCGGCCGGATCTACATGGTGAACATCAACGTCTTCTGGAGCCGTCCCCAGTCTTATTACGACAGCGCCTCCTGGCGGGGCACCTGGGAGTTCGATGGCGGAGCGTTCATGAACCAGGCCAGCCACTACGTCGACCTGCTGGATTGGCTCATCGGCCCGGTGGAAAGTGTGCAGGCGTACACGGCTACTCTGGAGCGCAACATCCAGGTAGAGGACACCGGCGTGGTGAGCATCCGGTGGCGCACCGGTGCGCTTGGTTCGATGAACGTTACCATGCTGACCTACCCCAAGAATCTCGAAGGTTCTATCACGATCATTGGGGAAAAAGGGACGGTCCGGGTCGGTGGGGTGGCGGTAAACCGAATCGATCACTGGGAGTTCACCGATGCCGATCCCGACGACCAGCAAATCGAGCAGGCGAGCTACGAGACGACATCGGTGTACGGATTTGGCCATCCCTTGTACTACGACAACGTGATCCGGTCGCTGCGAGGTGAGGCCACTCCGGATACGGATGGTCGAGAGGGGCTGCACTCTCTCGAGATTTTGATTGCCACCTATTTGTCCGCCCGTGATGGACGGCGGGTAGCTCTGCCTCTGGAGTACTGATATTTCGGCGCCCGCGAATGCCACAGCTTCGGCCCGAAAAGGAATCATCCTTGCGGGTGGAACTGGTACCCGCCTCCATCCGGTCACTCGAGCAGTCAGTAAGCAGCTCCTTCCGGTCTACGACAAGCCGATGATCTACTACCCTCTCTCCACGCTGATGCTGGGGGAGATGCGCGATCTGCTGGTGATCTCCACTCCCCAGGATCTTCCTGCCTTTCAGCAGCTCATGGGCGACGGCAGCCAGTGGGGGCTCAGCATCGAATACGGGGAACAACCATCTCCCCAGGGCATCGCTCAAGCCTTGTTGATCGGCCGCGACTTTATCGGAAGGGATCCGTGTTGCCTGGTGCTGGGGGACAACATCTTCTACGGCCACGAGCTGAGCCAGACCTTGCAGCGGGTAGCACGCCGCTCGAAAGGCGCAACGATCTTTGGATACCACGTCCAGAATCCCGGTGCCTATGGGGTGGTCGGATTCGATGCCCAGGGCAGGCCCCAGAGCATAGAAGAGAAGCCGAGCCGACCCCGTTCCAGCTATGCAGTCACCGGCCTGTATTTCTACGACAATCGGGTGGTGGACATAGCGCGGGACATCCGTCCTTCCGCACGGGGAGAGCTGGAGATCACCGATGTGAACAACGCCTATTTGAAGCTGGGTGAGTTGACGGTGGAGCGGCTGGGACGAGGCATTGCATGGCTCGATACGGGGACGCATGAATCGCTCTTGCAAGCCTCCTTGTTCATCGAGACGATCGAGCAGCGTCAGGGTCTCAAGATCGCCTGCCCCGAGGAGATCGC
>JAICPP010000029.1 GCA_025929805.1 Gemmatimonadales bacterium
CAGAAAACGATGGGGGTCATCGGTGCGCCGGTTGGCTACCGGCACCAGCCGGAGCACCTCCTTGATCTCGCTCACCCTGCCTCCGATCACCCCGCAGCATTCCCCAGGATAGGCCCGCTCCCCCTCTCGACGGATCTCACCCTGAAGCCCACCGCTCAGCCGAAGGGTCACGGTTCGGTCCAACGGTGTGGGTCGCTGAGATAGCGAACGCCGGTGTCGCACCCGATCGCTACCACATAGGCATCCGGCTCCTGGCGCAGAATGTCCAGGGCCGCAGCGACCGCGGCTCCCGCCGACCAGCCGACCAGATACCCCGCTTCACGGGCCAGTCGCCGAGCGGTCCGGTCGGCCGTCTCGGTTGGGATCTCGGCCACCAGGTCGGGTACTTGAGGATCATACAACGCCGGCAGGTGGGTCGTGGTGGACAGATGTTTGAGGCCCTCCAGGCCATGCAATGGAGAGTCGGGCTGCACCCCGATGAGGCGAATCTCCGGATTCCTCTCCTTGAGCAACCCGCCGGTTCCCATCATGGTTCCGGTCGTCCCCATGGCGGCCACGAAATGCGTGATCCTGCCCTCGGTTTGAGCCCAGATTTCCGGGCCGGTCGTCTCGCGGTGAGCGCGGATGTTGGCGGGATTGCTATACTGATCAGCGAAGTAGTAGCGCTCGGGCTGCTCGGCGACGAGCTCCTGGGCCCGCTTCGATGCTCCCTCGGTGCCTTCCAACCGGTCGGTGAGCACCACCTCCGCCCCATAAATCTCGAGCAGTGCCCGGCGCTCCGGGCTGGCGTTTGCCGGGAGACAGATCGTGACCTCGACTCCGGCAGCGGCTCCAAGCATGGCGTACGCAATGCCCGTGTTCCCGCTGGAGGCGTCGAGCAGGCGTCTTCCGGTCAGTTCGCCCCGGCAGAGCGCGTCTCGCAGGATCTCCCGGGCGGCGCGGTCTTTGACACTGCCGCCGGGATTCAGCCATTCGGCCTTGAGGTAGAGTCGCCCGTTCCCCGGCGGGTCCACAAGCTCGACCGGGAACAGCGGCGTGTTACCCACCGCCCCCCACAACGCCGGCTCGTGCCGCATTGGCTTGAACCTCAATCGCCTCCTCCATCAAAATGAAAAGCCCGACCGATGAGGGTCGGGCTCGGCGTGACCACGAATAGTGTCAACTTGCCGACGAGATCCCGACCAGCTCCTGCACTTCGGATTCCTGCTTCATCAGGTCGGCGAGGGAAATGCTGGCAAGCAGCTCGTCCACTCGCTGCTGCAGGGCGAACCACACCGGCCGGATGCTACAGGTATGCCCGGGATTACATCGATCTGCGTCTACCGGATGGGTGGCGCAGTTGATCTCGAAAGTCTGGTGCTCCGAGGCAGCCATCACGTCGCGGACGGAGATGGCAGCTGGGTCCTTGGCCAGGTAGTAGCCGCCTTTGGCCCCACGCACGCTTTCGACCAGTCCTGCCCGCCGGAGCCTCAGGAGGATCTGCTCGACATAATCTGCCGGGAGCCGCTCGCTATCGGCGAGCTCCCGCGCGGCAACCGGGCCGCTGCCCTTGCGCCCGCGCTTGGCCAGATGGATCGAGATGATGAGGCTGTATTCCGTCCAGGTGGTGACCCGCATGATGGGAATATGCGCCCGCGAAAGGTGGGAATCAATGCGGGGTGCGCGACCTCTAGCTCTTCTCCGCGGAGGTCCAGCGAGCAACCTCTTCGGCACTCATGTTCCCAAAGGGTCGTATGCGGGCGTCGCGGAAAGTGCCACCCAGAACATCGCCCAGATACTGGGACCACGATAGTAAGGTTCCGTAGCACACCGGCTCGTCGGGGTCAGGGGCGCCGATCTCGGAATCGAGCCGCTGCACCAGCTCTCGCATGACCCACTCAGGGACCCTGGAGCGGACCGACGGGAAGATGAACCCGAAGAGGACGAGGTGCGCCAGGAGCACCCGCCAGTGGGGGCCAAAGCGGCCCAGCAGGCGCTCCCAGTCCAGCCGCTCACCAAGCGCCAGAATCAGGTGGGAGACATCGGCGCCATCAAACCGCTCCCGCTCCATGACGAACGACTTGGACCAGATGGTCTCCTCCGGTGGGGCAATCTTGACCGGTACGCTAAGGACCTCGCCCTGGATGGCATGCTCGAACCACCCATCGTCCACGGTTGCCACGCCGTTTCCGGAGCTGAAAATGACGTCGATGAACCCCTCCGGCGATCTGATCTTGGCCAGCCAGTGGGAAAACACCAGCTCGGTATCGTAACCCGCGTTGGCACAGGCTTCGAGCAGACGCTGCACGTCACCGGGACGCGCAAAGATGTCGAGATCTTTCGTCGATTTATCGATGCCGGCCTGGTGAATAAAAGCGAACGCCCCGCCCACCAGAAAAGGAACGTGGGCCCGGTTGAGCACCTCCATTGCATCCCGATAGAATACGCGGGACGGTGTCTCGACCAGGGACTTGGTGGGTGCGAGGGCCATCCTTGACTCCTCCGAGGGGACTTCAATCATATCTGGCCGAGGGCTGCACGGTTGTGGCGCGGATCACCGCATGCCTCGGGGTCCGGAGCGGAATTGGCCGCAATGACTAAACCAACGGGTACCGTACGCATAGCCGCAGTTGGCGATATCCACCTGGGCGGGAAGGGGCTGGAGCCACCACTGCAGATGCTCTTCAGCCAGGTGTCCGAGCACGCGGACATCTTGGCGCTGTGTGGTGACCTCACCGACCGGGGGGATCCCGAAGAGGCGAGGCTCATGGCCAAGGCCCTCGCCACTGTCACCGTGCCGATCGTCGCCGTCCTGGGAAACCACGACTACGAGTGCGGGAAAGTGAGTGAGGTGACCCGTGTTCTTTCCGATGCCGGCGTACGGGTGCTCGACGGCGATGCCGATGAGCTGCTCGGCATTGGCTTCGCGGGAGTCAAGGGGTTTGCGGGCGGGTTTGGCCGAGGGGCATTAGGGCCCTGGGGCGAGCCACTGATCAAACAGTTTGTCCGGGAAGCGGTGGACGAGGCGCTGAAGCTGGAGACTGCCTTGAGCCGCTTGCGAACCGAGCGCAAAGTCGCGCTGCTCCACTATTCGCCAATTGTTGGCACGGTGCTGGGAGAGCCGCCGGAGATCTATCCCTACCTCGGCTCGGGCCGGTTAGAAGAGCCGCTCACCCGATACCCGGTAGATGTGGTGTTCCATGGGCACGCGCACCATGGAGCGATCGAGGGGCGGGCCAGGGGGGATGTGCCGGTCTACAATGTCTCGTGGATGTTGCTGCAGCGCACGTTTCCCAACCGGCCCGCGTTTCGAGTGGTGGAGCTTCCGGTGGGCGACCACCCGGTCGAAAAGCCCCTTGACATGCCGGGGGTCACTCCGCTTCGAAGAGTTACCGACCGTCCGGGCGCTTGACGGGCTGAGCTTCGGTGGCCCCGGGCACTCCGGGCTCGGTCATGGCGCGGAGGTCAAGCACTTCCTCGAGCTCCGAACCTTCCAGGATCTTTTTCTTCGTGACCAACTCCCGGACCGTGAGACCGGACCCTACTGCCTCCTTGGCCAGCTTGGCCGCTTCCGCATATCCGATCCGGGGGGCCAGTGCGGTAACCAGAGCGGGGCTCCTCTCCAGCCAATACGCGCACTGCTTCTCGTCGGCAGCGATCCCATCGATACAGCGCTCCGCCAGCACAGCGGTGGCGTTACCCACGATGATCATCGAGAAAATCAGGTTATGCCCTATGACCGGCATCATCACATTGAGCTCGAGCTGTCCGGCTTCCGCCGCCAGCGCCACCGTTGTGTCGAAGCCGAGCGCTTGATAACACACCTGGTTGACCATCTCGGGAATCGATGGGTTGACCTTCCCGGGCATGATGCTGGAGCCGGGCTGAACCGGGGGGAGAAGGATCTCAGCCAGGCCGGTGCGCGGGCCCGAGGCCAGCAGGCGGAGGTCGTTGACTATCTTGTTCAGGTCGAGGACATACGACCGCAGCGCGCCACTCATGGTCGCGACGTCCCCCATGGATTGCATGAGCTGAACGAGGTCACCCCCAATCCGCAGCTCGAGCCCACTGATCTGCTCGAGCTGTTCCACCATGAGTGCGGAATACTCCGGCTCAGCGTTGAGGCCGGTTCCCACCGCGGTGCCACCGATGTTGAGCTCCCGGAGCCAGTCCGCTGCCGCATCCAGCTTTTGATGATGACGGTGCACGGTCCGCCCATACGCGGCGAACTCCTGGCCCAGGCGGATGGGGGTGGCATCCTGTAGGTGGGTGCGCCCGGATTTGACGATGTGGTTGAACTGCTCGCCCTTAGCCGAAAAAGAGGCGGCCAGACGCTCGATCGCACGGAGTGTATCCGGGAGGGTAGCCAGGGTGGCGAGTCGGATGGCCGTAGGAATCACGTCGTTGGTGCTCTGGGCCATGTTGACGTGATCGTTGGGATGAACCGGCTGGTAGGTGCCTCGCGCGCCGCCCAGAATCTCGTTGGCGCGGTTCGCCAGCACTTCGTTACAGTTCATGTTGTGGCTGGTGCCGGCGCCCGCCTGAAAGACGTCCACGATGAACTGATCACGAAAATGTCCAGCGAGCACCTCGTCCGCCGCCCGGACGATGGCATCCGCCAGCCGGGGCTCCAGCCTTCCGGTACGTTTATGGACCACGGCGGCCGATCGCTTGATCCAGATCACTGCATCCACGAAGGCCGGCAGCGGGCGGAGTCCGGATATGGGGAAATTTTCAGCGGCGCGCAGGGTCTGAATGCCGTAGAGGGCGTCTGCCGGCACCGCTTTTTCGCCCAGCGGGTCCCGCTCGATGCGCGTAGTCGCCGGAGGATGGGCTTTCTTACTCATGAAACCACGGAATGGCCGAGCCGCCCAGGACGCCAATGACCGACTACTTCAAATCGATCGACGCCATGACCGTCTTCAGCAGTGAGAAGGCCGCCAAGGTCGAGGCCTTTATTGGCCAACATCTCTTCGTCGGCCTGAACTGCTTCGAGACCGGGCAATCGCAAAAGAGTCACATCCATCCCGGGTCCGACAAATTTTATCTGGTCCTATCGGGAAAGGCGAGTATGATCGTGGGTGATCAGACGCGTGAGGTGGAGGCGGGAACCGTGGTGTGGGCCCCGGCCGATGTGCCGCACGGAGTGGCAAAGGCGCGGGAACGAACAGTGATGTTGGTGGCGATCGCGCCTCCACCCGGACGAATCGGCGCCTAGCTCACCGCGAGTAGTCGACGCGCTGGTGGGCCAGCTTCCGTAGTGCGGGCCAACCATAAATCTTCGCCGCGAACCAGACTCCCAGAAGCACGCCGAGGCCGGTGGTATAGAATCTCCAGGCGAGCAGGAGCCAGCCGTTGCTGTCGAGCTCGCCCGCAGCGCCTCCCAAAAAACCCAGCTCCACCACCCCGGCGCCGGACGGGGTAGGCAGCACCATCTGGCTATACAGCAGCGTGAAGGAACCGAAGATGATCAGGGTGGCGGCGGGCGGGCTCGCCAGGGAGAGGGCCAGCACGGGAAGGATCGCTACTCGGGCAAGGATTGCGATCAGACTCAAGGGTATTCCCACCACCAAGGGCCACCGCGGCATCCTTCTCCAGTAGACCAGAACGCGAGCCAGGGAGCGGCGCATCCGGCGGGTTATGGGGGAGACCACCCGGTTGGTGTAGCGCCAGAGGAGGACGCCGGCCAGCAGGACGACCGCTACCCAGGGCCATGCGCTTGCGGCACTGGCGCGCAGTCCAGGAGCTACACCGGCCCACCAGGACGGCGCAAACTGCCAGCCGAACCATACGATCGTAGCAGCCAGCACGATCCTGGAAACCAGAGCCTCGAGAGCAATTCCGAGCAGCGCTGCCGTACTGGGAACTCGAGTTCGTAGCATCCCGAGCAGACGGGCGGGTTCTCCCCCGATTCGCAGCGGAGTCAGTGAGTTTGCCGCATCTCCCAGGGTGTTGATGATGAAGGCGTCCTTTAATCCGAGGTCCTGCTTCAGGCCCTGCATGATCCATCGAATCCTCCAGGCGCGCGCCAGAAAATCCGTCGTCACCAACCCCAGGCAAACGAGATGAGCCTCGAGGATGCTCACGAACGACGGCTCGCCTCGGCGATGACGCCGCGATAGATGGCGAAAAGCCGATCGAACACTGTACTCCAGCCGTGGTGAGACTCCGTGAAACGCCGGGCGACATGGCCCAGGGCGCGGAGATCGGCATCAAGCATGCGCACTGCCGTCTCCGCCAAGTGGGCAGAGTCGCCGGACCGGTACAGCATGCCGGCACCGGACCGGGCCACCGTCTCAGCCACTCCGCCCTGATCAATGGATAGAACCGGATTGCCGCTGGCCATGGCCTCCACCGCAGCGAGGCCGAACGTTTCCGCAGGGCCGGGCGCCACCGCCAGATCGACGGCAGCGTACAGGTCTGCCAGCTGATCCCGGTCCCTCACGTAGGGCAACCAGATCACCTGGCCTCCACCCGGGCCATCCTTGAGGCTTCGGAGGGCCGGCCCGTGGCCCACCACGACCAGCCGCGCGCCAGTTCGCTGCTGCACCTCGAGCCACGCCCGGAGCAGGACATCCAGATCTTTCTCCGCCGCAATCCGCCCGACGTACATGGCCAGCTGTCCGCTCGGCAGACCCAGCCTTCGTCGAGTCTCCAGCCAATAGCCGCGCCGCACTGGGTTGAACTGTTCAAGATCCACTCCAAGGGGAACACAGACCACGTTTGCGAGGCCCCCATCTCGTAGCTCTCGTGCAACTGTCTCGGACGGTGCAATCGTGGTGTGAACCAGCCGGCCGAGCCGGCGGACATACCGCCATGCAGCCGCACTCGCCGTGCGGCGGAGCCACCCGGCCGATCTCGGGCGCGGGGCGATGATCCGAGGAAAGTTGCTGTGGTAGAACCAGACGGCCGGCACCTTGAGCCGTCTCCTTGCCAGATGGACCAGCCATGGCGCGCACCATGCGCTACCGACCTCGATCAGATCCGGACGTTCGTGGGCGACGATGCGGCTGGTCGAGCGCGTCGCCAGCATGAACCGGTAGGGCTTCTGAGTTGGGATCGAGGGGCCGTGCAGGCGGTAACACCGCACGCCGCTCATTTCGTGAATGGTGTCCCGCGCACCGGGAACCACGAGGACCTGCCGGAGATCGCTCCTGGCTTCGACATAGCGTGCCTTCTGAAGCAAGTAGGTACGGACGCCTCCCGTGGTCTCACCAAAGAACTCGGAAATATCGAGTACGCCGAGCGCTCCGGGCCGAAGCGGAGCCGGGAGAGCGCTCCGGGAGATGTCCATCCCAACCTGGGCGCGGCGATCAGAGAAAAGGTCGGCATCGGGGGCGGTGGAGACGACCTGGTCAGTCAGAGCAGTCTCCGAGCGGGTACATCGTGCCGCAGTTGCTGCACGGATTTTTGCAGCCTGGTACTACATCTGGTACTGGGAAGCCGCAGCGGATGCAAGTTAGGTACGGCACGGCGGTAGGACGGGACGGCGGTAGGTGTTCACCAGCGGTGTCTACCGCCTTTCCGCCGGTCCGCCGGTCCGCCCTACTACCCAAGCCGATACGCTCCGGTGAGAAACGGGTTCGTGTGCCGCTCAACCCCAATGGTCGTTTGGGGTCCGTGCCCGCTGTAAACGATGGTGGAGTCCGGCAACCGGAGGAACTCAGTCTGAAGAGTGCTCATGAGCGTGAGCGCGTCTCCTCCGGGCAGATCGGTGCGACCCACCGACCCGCTGAAGAGCACATCACCACCGAAGATCATTCCATGGCCCAAAAAACTGACGCTGCCGGGAGAGTGGCCTGGAGTGAAACGAACCTCGAATTGAAGCTCGCCGACAGTGAGGAGCTGCCCGGCCGCGAGCTGTACCTGAGGCGGCGGTGGGGTCTCCAGCCGCCGGCCGACCCAGCTCCCATACGCCGGAAGGGCGTCGTACAGGGGGCGGTCCAGTGGATGAAGGGCGATGGGAGCGTGGGTCGCGCCATGGACTGCACCAACGCCCATGATGTGGTCTATGTGGGCATGGGTCAGCCAAATGGACTTGAGGGCCCAGCCACGGCTCTGCAGTTCTGCCAGGAACCGCTCCGATTCCTCTCCCGGGTCGATCATCACGGCTTCGCCGGCCGCACTATCAGCCACGAGATAGCAGTTCTGCACGAACTGTCCGTTCGGCAAGGCGACAACTTGCAGTTTAGACACCGACCCGAGCCTTGGACGCAAGCCGGCTCTTGCGATCGGTGAGGTATTTATCCACCGCGATGGCGGCCGTGGTTGCATCGCCCACCGCGGTAGTGATCTGGCGGGTCAACTGCGACCGCACGTCACCCGCCGCGAAGAGCCCGGGCAGCGAAGTCATCATGCGGTCGTCGGTGATGAGGTACCCGCTGGGATCGTGGTCGACATGCTGCTTGACCAACCCGGTATTGGGGCGAAACCCAATGAACACGAAGGCACCGGTTGCTGCGAGCGAGAACCGGTCGCCGGTCACGGTGTCCTCCAGCTCGACCGACTGCAGCCCTGCTGGTGTGCCGGTGAATTCCCGTACTCGTTTGTTCCAGAGCACCTCGATCTTCGGATTCGCAAAAACACGTTCCTGGAGAATCTTGGAAGCTCGGAACTGGTCTCTCCGATGGATGACGTACACCTTCTGGCCGTAGCGCGTGAGATAGTCCGCCTCCTCGACCGCGGCATCGCCCCCACCAATAACGGCGAGCGTTTCCCCCTTGAAGAAGGCGCCGTCACAAACCGCGCAATAGGACACTCCACGGCCGGCGTACTCCAATTCGCCGGGAACCTCGAGCTTGGTGGGGGTGCCACCCGCGGTCAGAATCACCGCGGGGGCCTCATACACCTGGCCCAGAGCGGTGGCGACCTCGAAGATTCCGTCATCCCGCTTGATGATCGACTCTACGGTATCCTGCCGGATGTCAGCCCCGAACTTTACCGCGTGAGCCGCCATCAGCTCGGCCAGGGTGCGGCCCAGAACGTGCTCGAAACCGGGGTAATCATCGATCCACTCCGTGTTCAGCAGCTCGCCGCCCGGGATCCCCCGTTCGATCAGCACCGAACGCAGTAATCCCCGGCCAGCATACATGGCCGCACACAGCCCGGCCGGCCCGGCCCCCACGATGATGACGTCGAGTTCGCTGCGGGTCATTCCTTCTCCAGTATTCTCCGAATCTTGCTACGTGAGAATATAGAACGTTCGGGAGGTCCCGGATGTTCTCCGGCTGCTGCTACCCCAGATGCAGAAGGTTTACCGCCCCGTGACAGCCCGATATGGTGCCGATCAGAACGTCGACCGGGGTTCCAGGCGTGCCCGCGTCGGCGACGAGGGCATTGCCGGCCAGCACGGCGTTCACGTCGAACATGCCCACCCCGAATACCCGATGCCGACACACGAAGAGGACCGGCCCGGCCGTGGGATGAAAGGCGTCGAGTTTCCGAACGAGGCTCTCCATCGCGTCGGCCATTTCCCAGGTGCGCGGCGCACTGATTACAGGACAGATCGCCGGCTCGATGCAATGGGTTGGGCAGATCCAGTCGGCATAGGAGACATAGCGGGTGCCGTCAGGAGCACTCAAATCGTAGGGCGTTCCCGGCCCATCGGGGAGTGGTTTCGTCTCCACCGGACGCTCGGGCCAGCGCGCCAGCGCCTGCCTTACCAGCCACTCGTACATGAGGTGGGGCATGAGGGGAGAAGGGACGATTGCATCCGCCGGCTCATTTCCGGTTTCCGGGTACCTGCTCGGGAAGTATCCGTCGAAGAAGTCGCTCCAGTCCTGAACGATGAGCTGTCGTGTGTCGGAAGACCCGAGCTCGAGAGCGAAGCGACATTGCGCGCTCCGATCCACCACCAGGAGCCGGCGATACTCCGCCTTGCCGCGGGACGCGGCGCGCATCAGCTGACCGGCGTAGAAGGTCCCATAGCAGCCCCCTCCGACGATAACCACATCGCGCAAGGCAACTTTATTTGATGAGTCGTCCACCGTCGACAACCAGGATCTCTCCGGTCACGAAGTCTCCTCCCTCCAACAGGTATAGCAGCGCTGCTACGACGTCGGACGGATCCCCCAGGCGGCGCAGCGGCGTGGATTTGGCCAACCGCTGCCGCTCCTCCCCCGGGTAATCCTCCGGCACGAGAACCGCCCCGGGAGCAATGGCATTGACCGTCACCTCCGGCGCCAGAGTCAGTGCGAGTACCTTGGTAAGCATCACCACTCCGGCCTTGCTGATCGAGTGCGCGGCGAAGCCCGGCCACGGCTCCAGGCCAGCGAGGTCGGCCAGGTTGACGACCTTCCCCTTCGCGGCTCGAAGCGCAGGAGCCGCGCCCTGGGTGCAGAAGAACACCGATCGAAGGTTCAGCGCGTGCACCGTGTCCCATTCCTCCGGCGTAGTCTCAGCAAACCCCAGCCGATGCATGATGGCCGCTGAGTTGACCAGGACATCCAGGCGCCCAAACTCGGACACGACCCGCGCCGGGAGGGAGCGGGCAGCACCGGGATCGGCCAGATCGGCCTGGAACGAAACCGCGCGCCCACCCTGCCGCCTGATGTCGGCTTCCAATTCCCGAGCGCCATCGGCCGAGGCATGGTAATGAATCCCCAAGGTCATGCCGCGCCCGGCCAGGGCCTGCGCCATGGCACGACCAAGCCGCCGCCCCGCACCAGTCACCAGGGCGACTTTCCCCTCGAGTTTCATTTAAAGCGTGAGTGGTCCGGCGCCGGCCGGAGCAATAGGCAGGATCTGACCGGTGTCCGACGAGGCCGAGCTGGCGAGCGACATCACTCCGTCGGTGATCTCGTGCATTTCGACGTACTGGGCCTCACCATCACCCATGGCAGCCACGTTGTCGACTGTTCGCACCATTGCCGGCGCGATCGCGTTCACCCGCACCTCACGGTCTTTCAGCTCGAGCGCCAGGCTGCGAGTGAAGCCCGCGACCGCTGCTTTGGCGGCGCTGTACACCGCCATGGGGGCCTGCGGCTGGAAATAGGCGATGGAGGAAAAGTTGATGATGCACCCTTTGGTGTGGCTCAGCGCCTCCATGGCGGCCTGGGAAACCAGCACTGCTGTCTTCAAGTTGATCGCGATTTCCCGGTCGAACGCCTGCACCGTCATGGAGCTGATCGGTCCGTAGGTGGTGAGCCCCCCAGCGACGTTCACGACGATATCCAGCCGGCCGTAGTGCTTGAGAGCCACCTCGACTGCGAGCGAGGCGATGTCGGGCACGGTGAGATCGCCGGCGCACGGCCGGGCATCGACACCCTGAGCGGCGAACTCACGCACCCGTTCGGCAACCCCCACCGCATTCTTGTCACAGGCGACGATCTTCGCGCCTGCCTTCCCGAAGGCAAGAGCCACGGCATTGCCGATCTGTCCGGCACGGCCTACGCCGGTGACCAGAACGACCTTATCGCGGAACTCGGCGTTAGCGCTCATGAGCGGAGACTCTCCAGCACGATGTCGGCTCCCGGCGCACCTGCCTGACTATAGAGCACCAAACCATTTCGATCGACCAGACAGACCGAGCGGGCGATGCCCTTGCCATCCGGTTTGAGCGACCCGTAGGCCCGGCTGATCAGAAGTCCGGGATCGGACAGCAGCGGGAATGGCAGCCCAAGCTTGGCCGCATACGCATGGTGACTCTGCACCGGGGCGGGATTCACGCCGAATGGCTGGATATCGTGGCTGTTGTAGATGCGGATCTCGTCGCGCACGGCGGAGAGCTGGCGGTTTCAGCCAGGCGTGTTGTTGCCGGGATAGAACACGAGGAGCACAGGGCCGTTTTCCAGCAGCTGATGGAGCCGGTAGGTCCGGCCATCCGAGGCGTCGGCCGAGAAATCCGGTGCGGGGGTACCAGGCTGGAGGAGGGTCATGTTGCGGTCGCCTGCACGGAGGTGGCCCGGAATTCGTCGAGGCGATCCAGCCACTCCAGAGGAACGCGTTGGGAGCCGATTGACCCGTGGGTGATTCCGGGGCCGGGATCGCAATGCCAGTCGCTTCCCCCGGTCCGCAACAACCCCAGCTGGATGGCAATGTCGGTGAGCCGGGAGCGCAGATCCGGGTCATGACTCGGATGCCGGGTTTCAACTGCATCCAGTCCATCGGCTTGGAGACGCTCAATCACGGCGCGGGTACCACGCTCCTTGAGATGGGCGGCCGATACTACCCCACCCGCGGCATGAACGACTTCGGCCACCGCTCGAAAGCTCGGAAGGACCTTCTCCACGAATGCGGGACGGCCACGCCCGATGAAACGGTCGAAGGCATCCCCGGGGTCGGCCGCACCCCCGTGACGTACGATCGCTCGGGCAACATGAGGCCGCCCCACCGCGCCGCCCGCCGATTCCTGCAGCACGCTCTCGAACGACAGATCCAACCCCAGTCTCTGAAGTTGGAGAACCATCTCCTGGGCTCGGCGAAGCCGATCGGCCCGGCAGCGCTCGAGGAAGGACTCGAGCTCCTTCGACTGCGCCGGAAGGAAATAGCCGAGTACATGCATCTCCCCCCAGGCTGCCGCTACCGAGAACTCGCAGCCGGCCACCACTCGCACGCCGAGCCGCTCTCCCGCCACGAGCGCCTCGGGTAGTCCGGCCAGGGTATCGTGATCGGTCAGCGCGATGGCGCGGAGGCCTGCCGCCAAGGCCCGCCTTACCACCCCTTCGGGACTGACACTCCCGTCCGACGCTGTCGAGTGGATATGGAGATCGATCGTGTCCGCCACGTCGTTGCCTGATATCGAGCTCAGCGCCGGTACCCCATTTCGGGTGCGGTCCAGGACGGCTGGGAGTGACGGAGGAGGTCACGCAGCTCCTGATCGCTCAATTGACCGAGGGACGTCTCGCGGCTTTTGGATCCCAGAGGCGAGTATCGCACTACCCGCTGCTCCCGTTCTGGGCCAACGCCTCTGGTAAACACCAGGCCGAACTCGTCCTTGACGTACTGGGTAACTCGACCGCTCACGGCAACCCCCCATTGCTCTCCATCCACCTCGATTATTCGGCGCGGCACGTCACACTCCACTCTCGGGAAACTCCTCCAAGCCGGCCTTGACGTCCGCCATGAACCGGTCCGCATCGGCACCATCCACGATGCGGTGATCGAACGCCAAGGACAGCAGACCCTTGGTGCGGACGGCGATCATGTCGGACCCGTCAACTGTCATCACGGCAGGCTGCTTCTCTATGGACCCGACGCAGAGGATGGCCGCCTGGGGCTGATTGATGATCGGTGTGCCAATGAGCGAACCGAACACGCCGGGATTGGTGATGGTAAAAGTCCCTTTCTGTACCTCGTCCGGGCTCAGCTTCTTCATCCGGGCCCGTTCTCCCAAGTCGTTGATGGCACGGGCCACGCCGGCAAGTGACAGCTCATCGGCATGCTTGATGACCGGCACGATCAGTCCCCAGTCCAGAGCCACGGCGATGCCGACGTTGATGTCTCGGCGAAACAGGGTGCTCTCGCCTGAAACCGCGGAGTTCAGCACCGGATGTTTGCGAAGGCTGTCGGCCGCGACCTTGGTGATGAAGGCGAGATACGTGAGGCTGACGCCGCGATCCGCGTATTCCTGTTTCTTCCGTGACCGGATCTGGGCCACGCGGGTGTAGTCCACTTCGAAGATGGTGTTGACGTGCGGGGAGACCCGACGCGACATCACCATGTGATCGGCAGTGAGCTTCCGGATCCGGGACCAGGGCTCGACCCGGTCGCCCTCCCAGGGGTCGACCGTCGCTGCCGCAGGCAGCGAGGCGGGGACGCGGGGAGGCGGGGAAGTAGTGGCAGCCGGCTGCGCCGGGGCGGCTTCCCCACTTCCCCGCTTCCCAGCTTCAGCGCCGATGTAGCTCAGGATGTCGTTCTTGGTGACTCGACCGGCCAATCCGGTACCGGGAACGGCACTGATGTCGAGGTTGTGCTCCGCAGCCATCTTGCGAACCAACGGCGTGGACTTCCGACGGAGACGCTCCTCCGCTGTCTCGGCCGCCCCATTCCCGCCGGTAGCATCGCTGACTGCCCGAGCCTCCGGCGCCGTAGATGACGAGGCGGCTGCGGGAGCCGCTTTCGCCGGAGGCGGAGCAGCCGCTTCACTGGAAGCCGGTTGTTTTCGCGCTGGCGCGGAGGGCGCGGGTGCCAGAGGGGCCGCAGGCGCTCCGGCCGGAGTTGCCGGTTTCGGGGGGGCGGATGCTCCGGGTGTGGGGGCCGCAGGACGGGTGCCTTCGGGTGCCGAGGGCTTTTCCGCCGGTGCGCTTGCATCGGTCTCTATTCGAGCCACCACCGTCTGGACGGCGACCGTCTGGCCTTCCTGCACCAGGATCTCGGCGAGTACACCGGCGCCAGGTGCAGGGATCTCGGCATCCACCTTGTCGGTCGAGATCTCGAAGATGGGCTCGTCCCGCTGCACCGGGTCTCCCACCTTCTTAATCCAACGCGAGAGCGTACCCTCGGCGATGGACTCACCCATCTGGGGCATAATGACGTCTATTTTGGCCATCGCAATCCTCGTTTGTCCTAGACCCTCGACCCTCGACCTTAGACCCTAGACTAATACTCCGCCAGCCATCTCGCTGCCTTAACGATATCCGCCGTCTGCGGCAGGACGAAATCTTCCAGTTGAGGCGCGTAGGGCAAGGGTACATCGTGGGCGCCTACGCGCTTGATCGGCGCGTCCAGCCACTCGAAAGCCAGATCGTTGATACGGGCGCTGATCTCTCCGGCCACACCGCCGGTCACGGTGTCCTCGTGAACGATGAGCACCCGGTTGGTTTTCCTGACCGTCTGGGCAATCGCATCATCGTCCATCGGGAGAAGTGACCGAAGGTCCAGGACCTCGACTGACAGATTGCCCTCACGTTCCAGCTGCTCCGCCGCCTCCAGTGCTTTCCACACCGTCGCCGCGTAGGTGATGATCGAGAGATCACGGCCCTCGCGAGCCAGCCGGGCCTTGCCGATGGGAACCACATGATCCCCCGGCGGCAGCTCTTCCTTGATCCGGCGGTAGAGATACTTATGCTCGAAAAAGAGCACGCAGTCCTCGTCCCGAATGGCAGCCTTGAGCAGTCCCTTCGCATCACTCGCCGTTGCGGGATAGACGATCTTGAGCCCAGGGGTATGCAGAAAGGCCGCCTCTGGGTTCTGGGAGTGAAAGGGACCCCCGCGAACGTATCCTCCGCTGGGTCCCCGCACCACCATGGGACATGGCAGAAATGCCCGATACCGCGCGGTAGCGACGTAGTTGGTGAGCATGTCGTAGGCGCAGGAGATGAAATCAATGAACTGCATCTCGCAGACCGGACGCATTCCCATGTGCGCCGCGCCCGCTGCGGCTCCTACGATGGCGGCCTCCGAAAGTGGGGTGTCGATGACCCGGCTCTCCCCAAATCGGGCCTGCAGCCCGTCGGTGACCTTGAACGCGCCGCCATACACCCCGATATCCTCGCCCAAACACAGCACGTCGGGGTCCCGCTCCATCTCCTCGAACAGGGCCTGGCGGATGGCTTCGAGGTACGTCGTTTCAGCCATCGTGGGTTCCCCAGCTGGAAGGCCGCTCATGGGTCTCGACGGCCGACCTGATACCCTCGCGGTACCAGAGCGCAGGCACCTCGGCGGGATCGGCATAGACTCCACGTAGCGCATCCCTCGGCTCGGGGGCGGGCGACGCTTCCGCCTCATCGGTTGCGCGGTCCACTTCACCCCGGACCCGCCCATCGAGCTCCTCCAGCTCCGAGGAAGCGATCCCCTGCCCCGTGGTCAACTCCCGGGTATATCGATCCAGCGGATCGTTCTCTCGAGCCCAGCGGTCGATCTCACCCGGCGGGACATAGGATTGATTGTCGTGCTCCGCGTGACCCTTGCGGCGATAGGTCGTCAGCTCGATGAGGGTCACACCCTCTCCGGCACGTGCCCGATCGACGGCTTCCTTGGTGACCTGATAGGTCGCTACCACGTCGTTCCCATCGGCGCGCACTCCCGGGATACCATAGCCCAGCGCCTTGTCCTTGAAGCTGGCACAGGCGGTCTGCTTGCTGGTGGGAGTCGAGTACGCGTACCCGTTGTTCTCGACGATCACGACGAGAGGGCAACGCTGCACCGCGGCAAAGTTGATCCCTTCGTGAAAGGCTCCGGTGGAGGTGGCGCCGTCACCCACGTACACCAGGCCGACCCGGTCCTGGCCCCGCAGCTTGAACGAGAGGGTCACGCCGGCCATGACCGGGACCATGTCTCCGAGGTGGGAGATCTGCCCAATGAACCCGCGAACGGTGTCTCCGAAATGGATGTTGAGCTCCCGTCCTCGAGTGGGTGAGTCCCCTTTGGCCATGTACTGCCGCAGGATCTCAACCGGAGTGGCGCCCTGTACCAGCATGGAGCCCAGATTCCGGATCAGCGGGGAGAGGATGTCGCCCTTGGACCGTTCCAGTGCGTAGGCAGAGCCCACGGCGTCGGCTTCCTGGCCCAACGAGCGGAAGAGCCCGCCCACTACTTTCGTCTGCCGGTACAGGTTGACCAGCCGCTCTTCCAGTGAGCGGGTAAGCCGCATGTAGTAGTACAGCTCGAGCAGCTGATCGCGGGTGAGACCGGGGGGCATTGTCCGATCGGAGGTACGAGCGCTGGTGACGGCCATTCAGGAAATTGGCGAAGGGATCAGGGTCAAGCAGGACTGAGCCGGAGCGTAGGCATGAACCGGGGCCGACGGCGGTGCTTCGTGGCCTGCTCGAAGGCATAGGCCAACCGGATCAGTGTCGGTTCACTCCAGGCTCTACCAAAAAACGATAGGTTCACCGGCAATTCATGCACGAACCCCATGGGCACGCTGATGTTGGGATAACCGGCAACCGCTGGTGGTGTGGAGCTCGAGAGGGTGAAATGGTCCCCGTTAACCAGGTCGGTTGGCCACGCGGGACTGCCGGTAGGCGCGACAAGGGCGTCGAGACGATGCTTTGCCATGACGGCATCGATGCCGAGCGTGCGGGACAGGCGCCGGCATTTTCGGAGGGCCTGCACGTAAGCCGGCGAGGTCAAAGGGCCCTTCTCCTGCGCCCGGAGGAAGAGCTCCTGACCGAAGTAGGGCATCTCCCGTTCTCGGTTTTGCTCATTGAACCCGATGATGTCCTCCAGCGTCTTCACCGACCGGTTCGGGCCCAGCTCTGCAAGATAGGAGTTGAGATCAGCCTTGAGCTCGAAGAGCAGCACTTCCAGCTCGGCATCGTCGTACTCGCCGACATGGGGTACGTCGGCTGGATCGATAACCACGGCGCTTTCTTGCCGGAGCACGTCTATCGCGGCTTCCGCCAGACGGTCGGTTGCATCGTGCTGGCCGAAGAACTTTGCCCGGGCGACACCGACCCGGGCGCCGCGCAGGCCGGCTGGATCCAGGAATCTGGCATAGTTCCTCTGAACATGTCGCGCTGACGTAGCGGTCAACGGGTCCCGAAGATCGGAGCCGGCCATGGCGCCCAGGAGGACCGCCGCATCTGCCACCGTCCTACACATGGGCCCGGTCGTGTCCTGGGTATGGGAGATCGGGATTATTCCGGCACGACTCAGGAGCCCCACGGTAGGCTTGAGCCCAACCACACCAGTGGCGGAAGCAGGACACACAATGGAGCCGTCGGTCTCAGTACCTACTGCGACCGCAGCGAGGTTGGCCGACACCGCCACCGCTGATCCCGAGCTGGAGCCACACGGGTTCCGATCCAGGACGTAGGGATTCCGGCACTGTCCCCCCCGAGCGCTCCAGCCACTGGTCGAGTGAGTGGAACGGATGTTGGCCCACTCGCTCATGTTCGCCTTACCGAGCAGCACCGCGCCGGCCTCCCGCAGCCGCCGGGCCACGCCGGAATCGCGCTGAGGGATCGAGCCCTCCAGCGCAAGCGAGCCGGCCGTGGTGGTCATCCGGTCCGCGGTGTCGATGTTGTCCTTGAGGATTACCGGGATGCCGTGGAGAGGACCTCGCACGCCTTTCAGCTTTCGCTCCCGGTCGAGCGAACCTGCCAGCTCCAGTGCATCGGGATTGGTTTCGATGACGCTCCGAAGCGACGGTCCCCGGAGGTCCAGCTTTTCGATGCGGTCGAGATAGCGCTCCACCACCACTCTGGCGGTGAGGCGCCCTGCGCTCATCTCCGCCTGCAACCCTGCCAGGGTGGCTTCCTCGAGCTCGAAGGCGTCGCCGACTGAAATGCTCCGCGTCCGGGGAGCGGCCCATCCGCTCGACGACGCAAAGCTGCCGCGCCCCGCTACGGCGAGGAGCGCGGCTGAGCCCAGGAAACGACGACGATCGATGCAGTCCCTCCGGTCACGCACTAAGGCTGGGCGTCACGCCTTGACCGCCACCGGCCGCCTGCTTTCGGCGGCGTGTGGCTCGACCTCGATTCTCATGGCGTAGAACGAGCGCCACACGAAGAGGAGCGCGGCGAGGAAGAACGCGATGGCCAGCATCCGGCTGAGGGTGCCGTTGCCGTCAGCCGCCAGGTATACGCCGAGCTCCACGGCAAGCAGCCCGAAGAGAGTGGTGAACTTGATCACCGGGTTCATCGCCACCGACGAGGTGTCTTTGAACGGATCGCCCACAGTATCGCCGACTACCGAGGCGGCGTGCAGGTCGGTGCCTTTCATCTTGAGCTCGGTCTCCACGATCTTCTTGGCGTTGTCCCAGGCTCCTCCGGCGTTGGCCATGAAGATCGCCTGAAACAGGCCGAACATGGCGATCGAGATCAGGTAGCCGATGAAGAAAAACGGCTCGATGAAGGCGAACGCGAGCGTCGAGAAGAAGACCCCCAGGAAGATGTTGAACATCCCTTTCTGGGCATACTGGGTGCAGATCTCGACCACCCGCCGGCTGTCCTCCACCGAGGCTTTGGTAACGCCCTCGAGCCTGATGTTTCGCTTGATGAACTCGACGGCGCGATACGCGCCTGTGGTCACGGCCTGGGTCGAGGCTCCGGTGAACCAGTAGATGACTGCACCGCCGGTGATCAGCCCCAGCAGAAATGGCGGATGCAGAATCGAGAGATTCTCCATTCCGCTCGAAAGCCCGTGCGTCAGCGCCATGATGATCGAGAAGATCATGGTAGTGGCGCCGACCACGGCAGTTCCAATGAGTACCGGCTTGGCCGTGGCCTTGAAGGTATTGCCGGCCCCGTCGTTCTCCTCCAGCAGCTCCTTTGCGGTTTCGAAGTTCAGATCGAACCCGTAGTCACGCTTGATCTCCTGTCTGACGTCGGGGACCTGCTCGATCAGCGAGAGCTCGTAGATGGACTGGGCGTTGTCGGTCACCGGACCGTAGCTGTCCACCGCGATCGTGACCGGACCCATGCCCAGGAAGCCGAAGGCGACCAGGCCGAATGCAAAGATCGCGGGAGCCCGCATCAATTCGCCCACGCCCATCGTGCTCACTCCGAACGCCACGGCCATGAGACCCATGATCGTGATCCCCAGCCAGTAGGCCGAGAAGTTGCCCGCCACGAACCCGGACAGGATGTTGAGCGACGCTCCGCCTTCCCGCGAGGAGGTCACAACTTCCCGCACGTGTCCGGACTCGGTGGAGGTGAAGATCTTCACCAGCTCCGGGATGATCGCGCCGGCCAGCGTGCCGCAGGTAATCACGGTCGAGAGCTGCCACCATAGGTCGGGGTTGCCCCCCAGGTCTCTGATCGTGAGGTAGGAAAGCACATACGTGAGCGCCACGGAGACGACGGAGGTCAGCCAGACCAGCTGGGTCAGGGGTGCCTCGAAGTTGAAACGCTGTCCCCCGGCGTACCGGGAGCGGGACATCGCATTGCTAATGAGATACGAGATACCGGACGCGATCACCATCATGACCCGGATCAGGAAGATCCACACTAGGAGCTGGGCCTGGATGGCGGTGTCCGGCACCGCGAGCACGATGAATGCGATCAGCGCCACACCGGTGACGCCGTAGGTCTCGAAGCCATCCGCGGTGGGGCCGACCGAGTCTCCTGCGTTGTCTCCGGTGCAGTCCGCAATGACACCCGGGTTCCGGGCGTCGTCCTCCTTGATCTTTAATACTACCTTCATCAGGTCGGACCCTATGTCGGCGATCTTGTTGAAAATGCCACCCGCAATTCGGAGCGCCGCGGCTCCCAACGACTCTCCGATCGCGAAGCCCAGGAAGCAGGCCCCGGCCACATCGGAGGGGATGAAGAGCAGGATGGCGAGCATGAAGAGCAGCTCGACCGAGATCAGCATCATGCCTACGCTCATGCCGGATCGGAGTGGGATCTCAGAGACCGGCCAGGCATTTCCCCGGAGGGCGGCGAACGCGGTCCTCGAGTTGGCCAGCGTGTTGATCCGGATCCCGAACCAGGCGACCCCGTAACTTCCGGCCATACCGATGACGCTGAAGAGGAGAATGATCAGGATCTTGGGAAGCTCTAGGCCCGTGAGTACGAAGTAGATAAAGATGACGGCGCCGATAAACCCGAGCAGCACCAGCAGGAGCTTGCCTTGCTGAATCATGTACGCTTTACAGGTCTCGTAAATCAGTTCCGAGATCTCCGCCATGGACCGGTGCACCGGCAGCTTCTTGACGTGAGAATAGCTCATCAGCCCAAAGAGAAGCCCCAGGACACACACCACCAGCCCGGTCAGTAGAATCTGATGCCCGGTAAAACCGAAAAAATCCCCCTGATTGAGGTCGGGCAGCCGGAGATTCACCTCGCCGCCGGGCCGGTGCTCGGGCACGCCGGTTCCCTGCGCCACCTCCTGGGCCTGCAAGGCCGGGAGTGCCGCTGGAATGAAGGCGTTCCCCAGCAACAAGAGCAGCAGTAGCCGAGTAGCGAGCCGGAACGACGTACGGGTGAAGATCATCTTCAAAGTTCTCCTGGGCATCTTTGCCGTGGGATGTGCGATATAAGTGTGTCAGTACGCCCCGATGGGACGGTGACCGGGCTCCGCCCTGGTGTGGACCAGAGTCAAAAATCGCTTGGCCAGCTTATCGGCCTCGCTCTCGCCCACTTGATTGGTCTCCACCGTCACCAGGGTATAGTGACCGCCTTCCGGCTGGGCGGACACGCTGATCCGGCCGATCGAGCCGGCGAACTGCCGACGGCGTGGCTCCTCTTCCATCGGAGCCAGCTGGGAGCCGAAAAACTGGGTGGCGCCGGTGAGGACCTCGTCGGGAGGAAGATGGGTTCGGTGGAAGTACTTCATCAGTCCTCGAGATAGTACTCGATCCCCAGATGGGTGATCTGCTTCTCACCCATCAGGTACCGGAGCGTGTTCTTGAGTTTGATCTGCTGAATGAAGAGGTCGTGCTCGGGATACAATCCGGGCGCGACCTGCGGGCTCTTGAAGTAGAATGAAAGCCATTCCTGAATGCCGCTCAAACCGGCACGCTGGGAGAGATCGAAGAACAGGGCCAGGTCCAGCACCAGCGGAGCCGCAAGGATCGAGTCGCGGCACAGGAAATCGACTTTGATCTGCATCGGGTAGCCCAGCCACCCGAAGATGTCGATGTTATCCCACCCTTCTTTGTTGTCTCCCCGCGGCGGATAGTAGTTGATCC
>JAICPP010000156.1 GCA_025929805.1 Gemmatimonadales bacterium
CGCACGACCTCTGGCAACACTTGTACCAACCTGAAATATGCCTCACAGGCACCGGCTGGAGCAGTGATGGTGATCCTATCGGCCGGCGGCCGACCTGGGCCTGGCTGCCAACCGTCTGCCCGAATATGACTTGCGGATGTGCAACCAGGCGAAGGAGATGCGCGGGGCCCGGGAAGTTGCACAAGGAACGCGGTAAACGGTCCCCTGAGGGACTCCGCGCAGCCGGTCTCGTACAGTTCACCCTGAATCCTGTCTGCGCAATGCTACCGGGGCCAGGGGATGAAGCGGCGATAGTCTGAAGGTGGATCGGCGGGGCGGAGCTGGTATCGGGGAAGCCTGACGCCCTAAACCGGGCGCTCCATTCGTTGCACGGAGCCCACTCTCTGAGACAGCCGCCGTCTCAAGTCTACCGGAACCAACGTGTGCCCATATGCCATGAGAGTCTCTGCCCGGCCGAGCAGAAGGAATCCACCTTCATTGAGGGCAAAGTGTAATTGGGCAAGTACCCGGGCCTGGGTGTCCGAGTTCAGGTACATGAGCGTGTTTCGGCAGCTCAGCAAATCGATGCGTGAAATGGGTGGGTCATTGATCAGGTCGTGTCGACCGAAGATCACGTTACGCCTGAGATCCTTGCGAACGAAGAAGAGCCCGTCCACCTCCTCGAAATACTTGTCCAGCAAATCAGGCGGCACCGACTCCACCTGGCGTTCGTTGTACACGGCATGACGGGCAGTATTCAGCGCTTCCTCATCCACGTCAGTCGCATAGATCTTGACCCGCTCACGGTAATGATCGATCCCGAGTTCCTCCGCCATGATCATGGCGATGGTGTAGGCTTCCTCTCCAGTTGCACATCCGGCGCTCCAGGCTCGTATGGAGTCACCAGGAGCGTTGGCGGCTACGATCTCGGGAATGGCTTTGATCCTGACCACATCCCAGGCCGCCGGGTCACGGAAAAACGACGTGACATTGATGAGGATGGTGTTGAAGAGAGTCGCGAACTCGCTGGGATGGGTCTCGAGATAGTTCTGGTACCCGGCGAAGCTCTCCGCGTCAACGGCTTCTATTCGCTTCCTGATCCGGCGTGCCAGGGAGGCGGGTTTGTACCCGTTGAAATCGAACCCGCGGCTGTTCAGTAGGTAAGTGAGGAGACCAACCCACCCTGGGTCGGTGTCGGTTGGCGGAGTTTGAGATCCTTCGATCACATCTCTCTAGGGTTCCTGAGGTTTCCCGTCGGTCATTGGCTCGATTAAGTGAACCTAAGCTAGCCCCACCACCGATAAGCGACAAACGGGGATTTGCTCGCTAGAACGTAACCAGGATCACAGCTTGCCCAGCAGGCACTCCGGTATAAGGTATCTTCAACACGTTGAACGAGTGGTTCCAACCCGTTCCATAGCAATGGGACAACTCATCGGTTTTGGAGCATTCCGTGGCAGACTGGGAAGAACCCATTACGGAAGAGCGAGCGCGATTGCTCGAGGAAGTCGGACGTTTGCTGTCCGGAGCAGGGGACGATAAAGCGGCGCTTCGACAAGCTTTGTACCACCTGATACCCACGCTGGCTGATCTGCTGGTCCTCGTTTATTCACAGGGAGGTGACGATCGGATGGAGCTGATCCATCCGGATCCACCAGAGGAATCCCGCATATCCAATCTCCTTCAGGATCTGCTCCCCGCTGTTCGGCGCCTGGCCCGCAGAGACATGGACCAGGGGCGCGACTTCCGCTGGATCACCGAAGTGAGCGCCCGCTCGACCGGCTTTCTGCGGACCGAGCCCAAGCTTCGCGCCCTGCTGGCTCAGCTGCGGATCTCTTCATTGATCGTAGTGCCCCTCCGGGCAGGGGGACGCTCCTGTGGGGGCTTGGCTCTGGCGCGGATAGGCCAGACCACGCCTTTCCACGCGGCCGATCTCGCTTTCGTCCAGGTTGTCGCGCGCCGGGTTGCGGGTCTGATACAGGCAGTAGAGCTCCACGGGCAGACCGTTGATGAGGAGAAGCAGCGCGAGCGACTGGAGGCTGCCTTAGACAAGTGGATCCGAGTTTTCGGTGTGGCCGGGTGGGGAGCCGCCATTGTGGATGCCGGCGACGGTCGCATAGAGGCGGTAAACCCCGCCTTTGCTCGAATGCACGGCTATGCCAGTGCCGAGAGTCTTACGGGCTTTCTGTTCACCGACCTCCTCCACCCCGATCGACCGGAGGAACCCCGTGAATGGCCGGTCCGGTCCCAGCAGCAGCTGCCGCCCTACGAGTCGGTCCACCGACGCTCGGATGGAACGCCGTTTCCCGTCTTGACCGACGTGACACTGCTGGAGGTGGCTCCCGGAACCTACTCCTATGTGGTAACGATCCAGGATCTCACCGAACTGAAGCGGGCGGAAGAGCGTCTCCGAAGAGCGCAGCGGCTGGAAGCCGTGGGTCGGCTTGCCGGTGGCGTCGCTCATGAAGTCAACAACATGATGACCATAATCCTGGGCTTCAGTGATCTGCTCGCACGATCTCCGGGGCTGCCTCCCGAACGTCATCGGGAGGTGGAGGAAATCCGCAAGGCCGCCACCCGTGCAGGGAAGACCACCCAGCAGCTGCTGGCCTTCAGCCGCCAACAGTTTCTCCAGCCCACCGATCTGCAGGTCAACGACGTCATTGCGGAGCTGCTTCCCGCTCTCCGGCTGCTGCTGCCGGCCAACGTCCTGCTGGAGACGGCTCCTTCTCCCCTCAGGGCAGTCGTGCATGCGGACCGGGCGCAGCTGGAACAGGTGCTCATCAACCTGATTTTCAACGCCCGCGACGCCATGGGGAGCGGGGGCACGCTTCGGCTGGTAACGGATTCGCGATGGTTGGATGAAGAGACAGGCCGCCGGCTTATCGGCATCGCCATTCCGGCCGGTCGCTACGCTACGATATCGGTGATCGATACCGGCCACGGGATGGACCCCGCGACGGTGACTCAGGTGTTCGAGCCTTTTTTCACGACCAAGTCGGCTGGTAGCGGCACCGGCCTGGGGCTGGCCACGGTCTACGGCATCGTGAAGCAAAGTGGTGGGTACGTGTGGGTAGAGAGTACCCCGGGTGAAGGCACAACGGTGACGGTATGCCTGCCCCAGGTCGAGCAACGGATTGTCGAAGGAATCCAGAATTTCGACCAGGCGGACGGAGTTGCGGAGTGCCGCAGCGGGACCGTGCTCGTCGTGGAAGACGAAGAAGGTGTGCGTGACCTCGCCCGCCGGGTGCTGGAGCAACAGGGGCACCGAGTCCTCGTAGCGCGGGACGGCCCTGGCGCGGTGCACATGCTGAAGGATTTCGGTAGCGAGCTCGACCTGATCCTGTCGGACGTGATCGTGCCGGAGATCGCCAGCAATGATCTGCAGCGGGAGGTACGCCGGCACCGGCCGGGTCTTCCCATCCTCTATATGTCCGGGTACTCACGAGATGACATGGTAGGACGGGGGCTGGTGCCACCCGATGGACCCTTTCTTCAGAAGCCTTTCACTGCCGAGGAACTGAGCCGCCTGGTATGTCAGCAGCTGGACCGGTGGAGCCCCGTGGTCGGACGGTAACCACATGAGTATATTTCGCTTAGCTCATGGCTCCGGGGTAGGGTAATCCGGGGCCGGCATATCCCCGTACCCCTTGGAGGCAGAGGGACCATGCAGACCGGCACCGCCCCAGCGTCCGCAACCGCCACGGATACCTTCCCGATCAATGGAACTGATTTCGTGGAGTTCTATGTCGGGAATGCCAAACAGGCGAGCCACTACTATCGCACCGCCTTCGGTTTTCAGTTGCTCGGCTACCGAGGACCGGAGACCGGGACTCGTGATCGGGCCAGCTACCTGCTCCAGCAAAACAAGGTGCGGCTGGTTTTCACCTCTCCACTGACGCCCGACCATCCAGCCGCGGCTCATATCGCTCTGCATGGAGACGGTGTGCGCGATATCGCCCTGTGGGTCGATGACGCCCGTCAGGCGTTCGAGGTGGCGGTGGAGCGTGGGGCTCGGTCCGTTCAGGAGCCCACCGTGCTGCGTGACGATCAGGGTGAAGTCATCATTGCGGCCATCCACACGTATGGCGATACCATTCACACCCTGGTGGAGCGCCGGAACTACCGGGGCACCTTCCTTCCCGGCTTTCAGGCGGTGAGCCCCCGGTACAACCCGGGCCCGGTTGGGCTTCAGTATGTCGATCACTGCGTGGGCAATGTCGAACTGGGAGCCATGAACAAGTGGGTCAACTTCTATCAGGACGTGATGGGCTTCCGAAACCTGATCTCATTCGACGACAAGGATATTTCGACCGAGTACTCGTCTCTGATGTCGAAGGTGGTGGCCAGCGGGAACGATCGTATCAAGTTCCCCATCAACGAGCCTGCCAAGGGACGCAAGAAGTCGCAGATCGACGAGTACCTCGAGTTCTACCGAGGTCCCGGCGTCCAGCATCTCGCGATCGCAACCAACAACATCGTGGAGACAGTAACCGCACTACGGGACCGCGGAGTCGAGTTTCTCCAGGTTCCCAAGACGTACTACGAAACGGTCCTGGACCGGGTGGGCAAGATCGACGAGGATATCGGCCCGCTTCGGGAGCTCGGCATCCTGGTGGACCGGGATGATGAAGGATACCTGCTCCAGATCTTCAGCAAGCCGGTCCAGGACCGGCCGACCCTCTTTTATGAGATCATTCAGCGCAAGGGCGCCAAGAGCTTCGGGAAGGGCAACTTCAAAGCACTCTTCGAAGCCATTGAGCGGGAGCAGGCCCTCCGCGGGAACCTATGATCTGAATTTTCTTACCGCAGAGGCACAGCCAGAGATCCTCTGTGTTCTCTGTGCCTCTGTGGTGAACTTCCGGTATAGCTGAGGCGGCATATGCCTATCTATCACACACTCGGTCAGATTCCGCGCAAGCGACACATTGCGTTCCGCAAGCCGGATGGCGGCATCTACGCCGAGGAACTGATGGGCCACGAAGGGTTCACCGGGACCTCCTCGCTGCTCTATCACACCTATCCGCCAACCACGGTGAAATCGGCCAAGCGGCTTCGAGAGACCCGCTACGAGGCCGATGCCGATAACACGCTCCGTCACCGGCATTTTCGTACCTCCAAGGTGAAGAAGGGCGGCAGCCCTACGCTCGATCGCACTCCGCTTCTGTTCAATGCCGACGTCGCGATGCTGTACGTGGAGCCGGACGAGAACGACGCCCATTTCTACCGCAACGCGCAGGCAGACGAGCTGGTGTATGTGAGCAAGGGCGGTGGCACCCTGGAGACGATGTACGGCGACCTGCCGTATCAGGAGGGCGACTACCTGGTCGTCCACCGCGGGATCATGCATCGCTACCGGCTGGATTTGAGCGGTGAACCCACCAAGCTGCTGATCATGGAGAGCCGGGGCCACGTGCGTTGGCCCAAGCGCTATCGGAACGAGTTCGGCCAGTTGATCGAGGGGGCTCCTTACAGCGAGCGGGACATCCGCCGTCCGACTCAGCTGCGCACCCACGACGAGCGGGGCGACTTCCGCATCCTGGTCAAGCAATACGAAGGTCTCAACGAGATCATCCTCGACCATCATCCATTCGACGTGGTCGGCTGGGACGGCTACTTCTATCCCTGGGCATTCAACATCCACGACTTCGAACCGATCGTAGGACGGGTCCACCAGCCGCCGCCGGTGCATCAAACCTTTCAGGGGGATGGTTTCGTAGTCTGCAGCTTTTGTCCCCGGCCGTACGATTTCCATCCGGAGGCGGTGCCCGCCCCCTACAACCACAGCAACGTGGATTCGGACGAGGTCCTCTACTACGCCTCGAGCGAGTTCATGAGTCGGAAGGGGATCGAATTCGGGAGTATCACTCACCATCCCGACGGAATTCCCCATGGGCCGCATCCGGGGCGGGCCGAGGCCAGCATCGGAGCAAAGTACACGGAGGAGCTGGCTGTCATGATGGACACCTTTCGTCCGCTCCAGGTGGCCAAGCCGGCGCTCTCGATCGAGGATCCGGATTACCACAAGTCCTGGCTCGACGCGCAGCACGCCCAATTCAACCCACCTACCACGTAAGAAACGCCCGCCGCATGGCGGGCGTTCTTACATTATGGGGCATGGTGCACGCCATTAGTGAAGGCGCCCCGGTGTGGGAGCCGGACTCCGAGCGAGTACGGCGGGCCAATCTCACCGCGTTCATCAAGCATGTTCAACAGCGGAAGCCCCCGGGCGCTCAGGGTGTTTCCGACTTTGCCTCGCTCTATCGCTGGTCGGTGGAGCGGCCCGATGCATTCTGGCCCGAGGTCTGGCGCTTCTCGGGCGTCATCGCCGAGGAGCGACCTGGCCAGGAATTCTGGGAGCAGGTCGTCGTGGGCCTCGACAGGATGGCGCCGCCGGACCCGGTGCTGGGCCCCCGCTGGTTCCTGGGCGCCCGACTTAACTTTGCCGAGAACCTGTTGCGCCACGATGATGACCATCCTGCCCTGGTCTTCTGGAACGAGGATGGTCGCCAGCGCGAGCTGAGCTACGCCGAGCTGAACCGCGCAGTCGCTCGGGTGGCTGCCGCTCTACACCGCGAAGGAGTGGTCGCGGGAGATCGGGTTGCCGGGTTCCTGCCCAACCTGCCCGAGGCAGTGGTCGCGATGCTCGCTGCCACCAGCCGGGGGGGAATCTGGTCGTCCTGTTCGCCCGACTTCGGGGTTAACGGCGTATTCGATCGCTTCGGCCAGATCCAACCCAAGGTCCTTTTCTGCGCCGATGGGTACCGGTACGCCGGGAAGCAGATCGATTCACTGGCTCGGGTACGCGAGGTGCGCGAGCGCATTCCCACGATCCGCCGAGTAGTGGTTGTCCCTTATCTGAGGGATCGGCCGGAGGTGAAGGGGATCGCTGATGCGGTGTTGTGGAGCGATTGGCTCCAGTCGGTCCCCCGATCCCCCGATCCCTCGTTCCGCCGTCTGCCTTTCGACCATCCGGTCTACATCCTTTACTCCTCCGGTACGACGGGCCTCCCCAAATGCATGGTGCACGGTGCTGGCGGGACGCTGCTCCAACACTTGAAGGAGCTGGTGCTGCACACTGACCTCCGTCGAGAGGATCGGATCTTCTACTTCACCACCTGCGGCTGGATGATGTGGAACTGGCTGGTGTCGAGCCTGGCTGTGGGGGCAACCGTCGTTCTCTACGACGGAGCTCCGCTCGCTCCTCCCTCGCTGCTGTGGGACATGGCGGAGCAGGAGCGGATCACGGTCTTCGGGACCAGCGCCAAGTACCTCGCGCTCTGCGAAAAGGAAGGACTGGAGCCGTGCCGGACCCATGATCTTCACCCGCTTCGCGCCATTCTTTCGACCGGCAGCCCGCTCGCCGGCCACAGCTATGACTATGTGTACGGCAGGATCAAGCGTGATGTTCATCTCGCCAGCATCAGCGGTGGCACCGACATCGTCTCCTGCTTTGCATTGGGGAACCCGATCGCGCCGGTTTGGCGGGGAGAGCTCCAGACCCGTGGTCTCGGGATGAGTGTCCAGGTCTTCGATCCCGATGGGCGGCCCATCCGGGAGCGCGAGGGTGAACTGGTTTGCACTCGTCCCTTTCCCAGCATACCGGTAGGGTTTTGGGGCGATCCCGATGGCGCCAAGTACAGGGCGGCCTACTTCGAGCATTATCCAGGGGTCTGGCGCCACGGTGATTGGGCCCGACTCACCCCGCACGATGGGTTGGTCATCCTGGGGCGGAGTGATGCCACCCTGAACCCCGGTGGGGTCCGGATTGGAACCGCGGAGATCTACCGCCAGGTGGAGCAACTGCCAGAAGTCGTTGAGAGTGTTGTAGTTGGCCAAGAGTGGGAGGGCGATACCCGGATCGTGCTGTTCGTCCGGCTCCGAGAAGGAGTCAGCCTCAACGAGGCTCTGATTGATCGCATAAAGGGCCGCATTCGGGATTACACCAGCCCCCATCACGTCCCGAGAAAGGTGGTCCAAGTCGCCGACATTCCCCGGACGATCA
>JAICPP010000351.1 GCA_025929805.1 Gemmatimonadales bacterium
CTAGGTCGGGTAACGGTCGTCGGCGTGCAAACGCTTGCGTCGGATGGGCAAAGCCTCATAGGTCGCTACGACATCACCATCTCCGATCCGGCTGGCACGACCGTCGCCACGTTCGCGACGACGGCGAGCGGAGAGCGGATGCGAGTCCAGGTCCCATCACCGGTGGCCTCCCCCCGCGCGACTCCCGTGGCGTAGACAGTGCCGCGGTCCGGGAGGCGCCGTGAACGGCGCCTCCCGGACCGATCGACTCGATGAGACATAGTGGTAAGAGGATGATTGATTGTGGACCCGAAGCAAGGCGATCTGTCGTTACTCGTGCACCCGCTGGCCCAGCAACTACTGCAGTCGCGCATCCCGGGGCGGCTCGCGTACGTTGCCCTCGACGCGACGCCCAGGGTGGTTCCCGTCACCTTCCATTGGACCGGCCACGAAGTGGTCGTCACCACTTGGCCGGACGCTCCGAAGGTCGCTGCGCTCCGGGCCCGTCCCACGGTGGCGCTCACGATCGACACCAACGAGTACCCGTTCAATGTGCTGACCATCCGCGGGCCGGTCTTCGTCGAGGTTGTCGACGGCCTCCCACCTGAATACGAGCTGGCGTGTGAGCGATACATGGGAGCGGAAGTGGGGCGGGCCTGGGCGGGCCAGGTCGAGCAGATGTTTCCCAGGAATGCACGGATCGCGATCCGTCCAGAGTGGGTCGGGTTGCTTGACTACCGGAACCGCTTCCCGAGCGGAATAGCCAGGGCCATGGCGCAGGCTCGAATGCCGACCCAGATTATCCCGTCTTGATGCGCTACACCAGCCAACTCCGCCAAAGCACCAGGATTGCTATCGGATTCCGGGTTGCCACCTGCCACGCTGAACCGTCAGGCACGGTACTTGCGGGCTTTCTCCGGTGCCGGTGGAGGATCCAGGGAGTTTCTTAATGGGAGAGGCGACAATGAGCTCGTCGAGCGTACGTAATCCGACCTGATCGGTGTGTGCGCACGTTTCAACCGCGATGACGTAGCGCGTGGCCGACCTGATGGAGGCGCTCGACCTCACCGCCACCGCGAATCAGGTGAAAGTGGGTCAGGCCCAGATAGAGCAAGCCTCCGCCGAAACTGGGGTAATAATTGGGGTAGAAGGAGCGCTGAGGGGACGGGGCAAGTACGAGTGCTGGCAAGAAAGCCGCCAAGTGACAAAACTCTCGGTAGTGACTCCGCTGGGACTCGAACCCAGAACCAATGGATTAAAAGTCCACTGCTCTGCCAATTGAGCTACGGAGTCTGGGGCCGATGATCCAATCCCGGTCATGCATCGTACATCGCCATGGGTAGCTCTGTCACCATTGTTGACCGGCCTGCCGTGCGACCGGGCTGCTACCATAATCAGGTTGTACACCGATCAGCGTTCGGCCGTGTTCGCGCAACTCGATACCGCATGACTCCACCAAACACGTCCAGGCGATTCTCAAGAAGGCATGCGATTGCCCTCGGGACCGGCGGCGCGGCCCTCGCGGCTATCCGGCTTCGTGGCGGCCAGTCCGAGGACCGACCGGTTGACACCGTCTCGGTGCTCGCCCCTCTCCTGCCCGACCCGGCTCCGCCCGGCGTGCTC
>JAICPP010000261.1 GCA_025929805.1 Gemmatimonadales bacterium
CCGCGGGTGGCAACGATCTCTTGTCGCGCATCCAGGAACAGGTCGGCCACCTTCACGCCCTGGTCCAGGAGCCCCCCTGGATTGCCCCGAAGATTGAGGATGAGCGATTTCATCCCTTTGCTCTTGAGCGAGGCAATTTCCTGCCGGAGCTCCTCAGCAGAAGTCTCGCTTACCGGATTGAGCGAGATGTGCCCGATTCCCCCGTCGAAGAGTGTCCCAGGAGTCACTGACCGCATGTGGATATGGGCGCGGGTCAAGCGGTACTTGATCGGCTCGGGGATGCCGGCTCGGCGAATCGTGATTGCCACTTTCGATCCAGCATCGCCCCGAAGCGCCTTGACCGCTTGGTCGTTCTTCCAGCCCTCGGTTGACTTGCCGTCCACCTCGATAATCTGATCGCCGGTCTCGATGCCGGCGCGTTCGGCCGGCGTTTCGGGAAGTGGGGCGACCACGGTGATCCAGCCTTCCCGGACATCGATTTGAATCCCGAGCCCGGCATAGTTGCCCGAGGTTTGCTCGGTAAGTGCCTTGTAGTCGTCGCCGGTTAGAAGAACGGAGTAGGGATCCTTCAGCTGTTCCAGCATCCCTCGGGTGGCCTTCTGGTACAGGTCAGTTTCTCCAAGTGAATCGACGTAGTAAGTGCTGACGTGACCCAGAACGTCATCGAACAACCGGGCCTGCTGGTAGACGTTGCCATCACTGGCCACGCCCCGTTGGAGCAACCAGCCGCCGCTGAGAAACGAGATGACCGCCACCAGGCTGATCAGACCCCAACGATGCTTCATATCTGCCTCCACTCCCGCAGAATAGCTGAGACAATTCAGCTGCGATGAATAATGTTACCGCCCGAGTCGATGCCGTGCTATGAGGAGAAGGTCGGCTCGATACGGGTATGTAGATCCCGCATTGGCATAGGGTTAGCCAACAGCAACCCGGAAAACCGAGGGGGCGGCAGCTTGCACCACCGACCAGGCTGCCTGCAAGAGCTGGTCCGGGGGCAGGCTTCCATCTAAATGTCGCACTCCTTCGCCCTCGACCGCCAGGTAGTACTCCACGACTCGGCGATGAAATTCCAGACTTTCCCGGTCCAACCGGTCCTGCCGTTTACCAGCCGCCAGCTGACGCGCTTGGCCGACTTCGGGGGTGAGATCGAGGATCAAAGTCAGATCCGGAGTTATCCCCTGGGTTGCAGCGTGATTCGCAGCCCGCACGAGAGCCGGATCGAGCCTTCGGCCCACCATCTGGTAGGCCTCGGTGGAAAGCGCAAAGCGATCCGATAGCACCACTCGACCCGAGGCCAGCGCTGGCTGGATGATCGTCTCCACCAGGTCTGCTCGCGCTGCCAGATAAAGGAACAGCTCGGCTACCGGACCGACCGGATGCTCGGGGTCCAGCAGTGCTTGGCGGGCGATCTCAGCCGCTCGAGTGCCGCCCGGCTCTCGAACGATGATCGGATCGACCCGGGACTCCCGCATCCGCTGGGCGAGGGGACCGATCAGCGTGGACTTACCCGAGCCTTCCGGCCCCTCCAGTACCACGAAGAAACCGCTGCGAGTCATCCCAGCGTTATGATGCTGCTGGCTGCTCCCTTATCCATGCCCTCGCTGATCTGTTGATTCACCTTCTGCATCAGCTTCTCGAAATTGGTGCGGGCGACAACGTATGCCTGGCCGGTAGGACTCATCTCCAAGTCGCGAACCGCGTTCTCGTAGGCTTCGGCGGTCGCCTGGTCCGGCATTTGTCCAGTAGAGACGGCCTGGTCGACCCGACGCGCCAGGGTCTGGATCTGATCCAGCTTGGCTACAGTCTCCTTATCCTCGCGCAACGAGGTCTCAGCCCGCTTGAGCGCCTGGTATTCCGCGGACTGACCAATGAGGCGGCCGAGGTCCTGCGCCTTATCCCAGATCACCTGTGTCGCTCCTTCGCGCGAGCAGGTAGCGCTCGCGGCCAAATAGGTCCAAATGAATGCTCACGTCGCACCAGCCATGTGCGGCGGCAAGCCGAGCAACCGCCGTACTTCGGGTGCAGTCAACTTCCAATGCCAACCACCCGCCGCTTCGCAGCAGGTGTCGCGCCTCACGAATGAGCCGGCCGGTTGCTTCCAGGCCATCAGACCCGCTCACCAACGCCAATTCCGGCTCCCACGACCGCACCGAGCTGTCGAGCTGAGCATACTCGGCAACACTAAGATAGGGTGGATTGGAGATTACCGCGTCGAAGGCTCCGTATCGGAATCCGGTACACAGATCGGCCCTCACGAAATCGACATCCGTACCCAGGATCTTGGAGTTTGTCCGGGCCAAAGCCAGCGCTACGCTCGAGCAATCCACCCCCACCACCCGGCTGAAGCTACCTTCACAGGCCAGGCTCAGGGCTATACAGCCGCTGCCGGTCCCGACGTCCGCCACCACCCCCGACTGCACTCTCGATAGCAACAGCTCAACCAGGCCTTCTGTTTCCGGCCGGGGAATGAGAGCCCGAGAGTCGCTTCGAAGCGCCAGGTGTCGAAATCCGATCCAGCCGGTAATGTGGGCCAGCGGCTCACCCATGGCCCGGCGCTGGATGGCTCGTTGGAACTGGGCGGCTCGTGCCGGCGCCACCGGGAGATGCCCATCGACCACTGCATCTGCCGGGCTGACCCGGCCCACTTCGGCCCACAGGCTCAGCGCCTCGCGGCGAGGCTCGGGTATGCCTGCCCGCCTCAGCCGTTCACACTCCTCGCCGATCAAAGATCGGAGCTGAACGACAAGCTCAGGCATCGATCAGCTCTTGACGGCTCGCCATTCGCAGCGCGTTTACCATTTCATCGAGATCGCCGTTCAATACATCGCCCAGATTGTGAACCGAAAGGTTGATCCGGTGATCGGTGATCCGGCTCTGCGGGAAGTTGTAGGTGCGGATCTTCGCTGAGCGGTCCCCGGTGCCGACCATGGCTCGGCGGTCTCGTGCTCGCGCCGCCTCCTGTTCCGCCAGCATCCGATCCAGCAGTCGGGCGCGCAGCACCTCCAGGGCCTTGATCTTGTTCTGGAGCTGAGATTTCTGGTCCTGCTGACTCACCACCAGGCCGGTAGGGAGATGAGTAATGCGGACTGCGCTGTCGGTCGTGTTGACGCTTTGCCCACCGGGACCGGACGAACGGAACACGTCGACCTTGAGGTCCTGAGGATCGATCTTGATGTCCACCTCTTCAGCTTCCGGCATGACTGCCACGGTAGCTGCGCTGGTATGAACCCTGCCACTGGCCTCGGTATCCGGAACACGCTGCACCCGGTGCACACCACTTTCAAATTTGAGTGTGCCGTACACATCATCGCCGATCACTTCAATCTGCACTTCCTTGTAACCTCCTACGGTACCTTCGTTTTCACTTAGCAGCGCTGTTTTCCAACCCCTGCGCTCGCAATACCTCAGGTACATACGCACCAGGTCGCCTGCAAACAGGCTGGCTTCATCACCGCCGGTACCGGCACGGATTTCCAGAATGGCATTTTTTTCATCCTGCGGATCTTTGGGGATCAGCATCTGCCGGATGCTGGCTTCCATGGTGTTCCTCTTCTCTTCGGTCTCCGGTAGCTCCAGCTTTGCCAGCTCCCTCATCTCAGCATCGGAACCATTCAGGGCTTCTCTATAAAAATCAATATCATCCAGCACCTTCCTGTAATCCA
>JAICPP010000126.1 GCA_025929805.1 Gemmatimonadales bacterium
CCAGAGTTGGCCGGCGGCCTCGCCCGAGTCGTGGACGGTAAGGATGTGGGGGTGCTGGAGTCGGGCGGCGAGCCGGATTTCGCGCTGGAAGCGCTCGGGGCCGAGCGCGTGAGCCAGCTCGGGGTGCAGCACCTTGAGCGCGACCGGTCGGTCGTGCCGCAGATCCTGGGCTAGAAAGACCGTAGCCATCCCGCCCCGGCCCAGCTCGCGCTCCAGCGTGTAGGATGCGGCGAGGGTCGTCTGCAACTGCGTGCGCAGGTCCGTCAAACAGCTCGGTTTGTGGAAGTAGTCCTTAATGTACCTCGGCTGCGGCGAGCGGACCAGCAGCGCCGCCTGAGCACCTTCGGGGAGGCGAGCCATAAAAAAGGCCGGTGCGGTTGCACCGGCCCATTGCCCCTCCTGGGCTCGAGCCGCCAGGCCGAGCCCACAATAAAAAACGGCCGCGCTTTCTGCGGCCGTATTGCCCCTCCTGGGCTCGAACCAGGACTCTCCTGATCCAGAGTCAGGCGTGTTGCCAGTTACACCAAGGGGCAGTTTTTAGCGTCCATGGAGCTGAGGGGGATCGAACCCCTGACCTCTGCAGTGCGATTGCAGCGCTCTCCCAGCTGAGCTACAGCCCCACGAAGCCGCGAAAATTACCGTCCAACCCCCTGCCCGTCAACCAAATTCCGTTGCTGCCGCCACTTCCGTTGAACCCTACCCTCGTGAGTTGCGCCGCAATCGTACCGCCGTACCGCCATGCGTCGCCCAGTAGCCCCACCGACTCTCGCAACCTACTTTTGTGGTTGCCCCAGCCATCCGAGGCGCGGCTCTGTCTACCACCATCGATTCGTCACCCGTCGACCGTCTGCAAGCCGGCCGCGATGCCCTGGCCCGCGGCCATTGGCAGGAGGCACGCAGCTCGTTCGAGAACGCACTTCAGGACACTGAAACTCCCGAAGCACTCGAGGGGCTCGGCATGGCCTGCTGGTGGCTGGAGGACTACGCCGCAGCAATCCTGGCCCGGGACCGGGCCTTTCGTCTGTACCGCTCCCGTGAAGACAGAGTAGCCGCAGCCCGCATGGCCATATGGCTCTCCAATGATTACGCCGACTTCCGGGGTGAGACGGCCATCGCCAACGGATGGCTTCGCCGAGCGGAGCGGCTGCTGGATGGTCTCGAGCCCACACCGGAGCACGCGCTCCTGGCCTACATGAATGCCCACGTCGCCCTGATGACGCACCGCGATCCAATTTCGGCTCGCCGGTTGAGTGCCGAAGCGGCCGAGATTGCGCGCAAGGTCGGTCCGGCGGACATGGAGATGCTGGGCGTGGCGCTCGAAGGGCTGGCGCTGGTGACGGAAGGGCAGGTCGCGGCCGGTATGGGGCTCCTGGATGAGGCAACGACCGCCGCTACGGCCGGGGAGCTCACCGATCCGGCGTTGATCGGCACGGCGTGCTGCTACCTGATCCGCGCTTGCGAGCAAGTGCACGACTACGACCGGGCCGCCCAATGGTGCGAGCGAGTCCGCGAGTTCTGTCAGCGCTGGCAGTTCACCCAGCTCTTCTCCTCCTGCCGGATCCAGTACGCGGCGCTGCTCACCCTTCGCGGCGAGTGGGAGGAAGCCGAGTCGGAGATCCAGGCGTTACACCGGCACGTAGAGAAGGTCCAGCCCAGACTGGTTCCGATTGCGCTGGCACGCCTGGCGGACTTGCGCCGGCGGCAGGGCCGCTGGGAGGAGGCAGAGCGGCTGTACCAGGAGAGCGGCTCTCACCTGCTCGCCGTATTGGGCCGGGCCGCACTCGCGCTGGTCCGGGGTGAAGCCAAGACCGCAGCTGAATTGGCCGAGGAGTACCTGAGACGGGTCCCACCGGAGGACCGCACCGAGCGGGTAGCGGCCCTCGATATTCTGGCCCGGGCGTATGCCGCCGACAATGCCTTCGAGCAGGCGGAACCTCCACTCGGAGAGCTCAGAACCATCGCCGAGCAAGTCGGGACCGAGCCGCTCCGTGCCACGGTTGCCTTCGCCGAAGGTTGCCTCCGTGCGGCTCGGGGTGATCACCAGACCGCCTGCCATTGGCTGGAGGAAAGCGCCACGCTATTCGAGCGGAACCGCACACCATTCGAAGCCGCTCGGTCCCGCTTGCACCTGGCCCAGATTCTCCTGGCTCTTGGCCGGCGTGACCGTGCCGCCCAAGCCCTGCGGGTGGCGAGGCAGACTTTCGAAGAGCTCGGCGCGGCGCGATACGCCGGCGCTGCCAGGTTGCTGATGCAGGAGATCGAGCCGCATCGAAAATCAGGCGGCTTCGAGTCAGGCCGGTTCCGGCTCACCCCCCGGGAACTGGAGGTACTCGGTTTAGTAGCGGAAGGGCTCAGTGACCGCGAGATCGCGGCTCAATTGGAGCTGAGCGAGCATACTGTCCACCGCCATGTCACCAACATCCTGAGCAAGACTGGGCTCCCCTCCCGCGCTGCGGCAGTGGCACAGGCTTCAAGGCAAGGGCTCCTCTAATAACCACGACCAGATGGCCGTTTCAGGCCATGGCGCCGGCTGTTCCTCATGGGTCGTTTGGGCGACGCGGAACTTATTGGCGTCCCCTAACGTACAGGCGCACTCACCGCCCCAAGGAGAAGCACATGCAGCACAGGATTATTGGATCGGTCTTCCTATGGTTTGGCCTGCTGTCTTCCTTAATGAAGCCCATCGTAGCCCAGGAACACCGGCATCCGCCCGGGCAGCCCACCACCGGCGCGAGCCAGGCGGAAACGCCCCTCTACGACAATCTGGGCACTCTGCACTACACCATCACGACTGAATCGGAGCTGGCCCAGAAGTATTTCGACCAGGGGCTCCGCCTCACCTACGCCTTCAACCATGACGAGGCCATCAAGTCGTTCAAGCAGGGGCTCAAGCACGACTCCACCTGTGCCATGTGCTATTGGGGAATTGCCTACGCCCTGGGTCCCAACATCAACCTACCGATGGATACCTCGCTGGTCCGGCCGGCTTGGGAGGCCGCTCATAAGGCGGTGCAATACTCGGTGAAGGCGACGCCCAAGGAGCGGGCTTACATCGACGCGTTGACCAAGCGTTACTCGGCCGATCCCAAGGCCAATCGGGCATCGCTCGATACGGCTTGGGCCCGCGCGATTGGACGGGTATCTCGCCTCTATCCCGATGACCACGACGCCGCGACGCTGTATGCCGAGGCGCTGATGGATTTGCGTCCCTGGAACTACTGGACCAACAGCGGGAAGCCAAAGGCAAAGTCCACCCTGGAAACGGTCAAGGTGCTCGAGAAAGTGGTGAGCCGAACCCTGGACCATCCTGGTGCCTGCCACTTCTATATCCACGCGGTCGAGGCGTCCAATGAGGCCCGCAAGGCCGTGCCCTGCGCCAAGCGGCTGGGGACGCTGATGCCCGGCGCGGGCCACCTGGTCCACATGCCGACTCACATCTACATCAAGCTGGGGCAGTGGGACCTCGCCGCGGAGCACAATGCCCATGCGGTGCATGCCGACGAGCAGTACATCAATGAACGGCGTCCCAGCGGCGTGTACCCGATGGGGTACTACCCGCACAATTTCCACGTCATGTGGTACGCGCTAAACATGCTCGGCCGGAGCGAGGATGCCCTGCGTGCGGCGCGGAGTATCACGGAGAAGGTGCCGCCGGAAGTAGTGAAGCAGGTGCCGCCGTTCGAGTACTTCTCGCCGACCGTCCTGTATACCCTCGCCCGGTTCTCGAAATGGGACGAGATCCTGCGTCAGCCCGCACCGCCGGAGAACCTCCGGTATACCACCGGTGCATGGCGATATGTGCGCGGGCTCGCCTATACCGCGAAGGGCCAGCTCGATTCGGCCGCAGTGGAGCGCGACAGCCTAAGCACCATCGCTGCCGCCATACCAGCCGAGCAGATGCTGAACCTGAACACCGCCAAGTCGGTCCTGGCGGTGGCGAGGGCTCATCTCGCTGGCGAGATAGCAGCGAAGGAGGGGAGAATCGACGAAGCCGTGACCCAGCTGAAGCAGGCAATCGCAGGCGAAGATGAAATGACCTATGCCGAACCTCCCGAGTGGTATCTGCCGATGCGTCAGCGGCTGGGCGCGATACTCCTGGCGGCCGGCCGACCGGTTCAAGCGGAGAAGGCGTTCCGGGACGACCTCGTCCACCGCCCGGAGAACGGGTGGTCACTCTACGGGCTGGCGCAGAGCTTGAGGGCGCAGAACAAGAATGAGGCTGCTGCTCGGGTCGAGGAACGCTTCCACCAGGCGTGGAAGACGGCTGATGTGAAGCTGGCGGGATTGTAGCGGTGAGCGGTGAGCAGTAAGCGGGGACACCAGGCGGCGCTAGCTCCCCCCGCTCATCTCTTACCGCTCACCGCTTTTCGAATGATGTACACCATGGTGCACCCGGCAATACTTGTGATCACATCGTGAGTGGTGCCGGGCGATGCGCGATGATAATCCTCGGGGCCGAGCTCCATCCCCTGGGAACGCCAATCTCCCGAAACAATACAGAGCTCCTCTACCCACTCGTGCCGATGGCGAGCGACCGCCGCACCAGGCTCCATCCGCACCAATGAGATCTCAATTCCGTCCTGAGCGCTGCCGGCCAGGGGAAGCGCCAGCGTGCCCGGCTCCATTGGATTCCAGGCTGCCTTGCTCGAGCGCACCGCACGAGGGGAATCCAGCGGGGTGGCGGCTTCCGAACCGGCCACGGCCAGCAGCACCGTGTCCATCACCACCGCCATCTTTCGACCGGGAGCTTTGCCGGCAGCCGGGATGAAATCCCCGGCACTCAGCTGGAGCCCGTCACCGTCCAGTTCGCCCCGGATGATTACGTACCCCAGGTGTCCCGGGCGATACGCTTGCTCCAGCGAGGAGCCACTCGGCAGTGACATCAAAACGGTGCTGCCAGCCGGATCGGCGTACAGCTGCTTGACCTCGAGCCCACCTTCCTCGCGCCACTCGCCCGAGCCGGATAGCACAAAAGCGAAGCCCTCTCCGGTGATCCGGTTGAGGAGTCTGTCGCGCAACTCACCGGCAGGCTGAATCGGCTCGGCTCCGAGCTCCAGCAGAGCAACCGTCTCGCGCAGCTCGCGCAACTCGGTCGTGCAGCTCTCACAGCCGGCGGAGAGGTGAGAAGCCAGCGCGCCATCCGGATCGGCGTCGGGAAGACCCAGGGCCATGGGCGCCAGGCGATCCAGGAGTTCGGAGGTGTGAGTCAAACCGACTCCCGCCTCAAGGTACGATCCAGTTCCTTGCGGAGCAGCTGAAGCCCTTGGCGCATCAGCGCGTGCACCTCGCCGGTTCCGGCCCCGAGTCGCTGCGCGATCTCTGCCACCGTGAGCCCGGCACCGGAGGCAAGCTCGATTGTTTCCCGCTCGTGCGGGCTGAGCCGTTCGAGCGCGTCCCTTACCCGGGAGGTCCGAAGCTCAGGCGGGCAGCGAAGCAGCCGACGAGTGAGCGGCACATCGGTGATGCGGTCCTGGAACGCTCTGGCTTTGGGAACAGCCGTGCCTGAATGCAGGGCAATGGCCCAGGCGCGACAACGCTCGAGGAGCCAAGGCGATAACGCTGGCAATTGGCCCAGCCAGGCTCGCTTGTCCCACAGATCGGCGAAGGTCTCCTCGACGGCGCCCCCCGCATGTCGGGTGTCGTCGGATATCCCCAGGGCGACTGCATACAGAGTGGGGCCCACGAGATCGAACAACTCACCAAGAGCAGCTTCATCGCCCTCGGCAATCCATCGGGCCAACTGTCGCTCGGCGGCGGCACCATCGGGTGCCGAGACCTTACGGCGGGAGGGTTGCTGCTCGGCTGGAAGAGAGGTCGTACTCACCGAACCGGGAAGTGGTCAAATACGAACTGGGTCTGCACCCGCTAGATAGCTCGAGATGAGCGAACGCGTCAACCGCGCACTCTACTTCCGGCGCAGAGCGTAAGTCAACACCTGTTCGTTCCCATCTTCACCCGGCCCGGAGACCAGGATTGTCAGCCGGTCCTTGGCCACCCGCTGATAGCTGATTCGGGTGGGGAAGTCGTGCCCCAGATTCTCAAATACGACGCGCCGCTTCCTGGAATCGTACTCCGCAACGGGAAAAGATACCGACGAATTCCCCTCCGGGTACGGCGTCAGTACCAGTGTGTCACCCCGCTGCTCGAACCGCTCGAACTCGAAGCCTGCCGGCTGCCCCTCTTTGGTGTATTTGCTGGCGCTCAGGATTTGCCCGCCGTCGGGGCCGGTGTAGTGCGCCTCGAAGTCTCGGCCGCTGACGTCCCCATGCCAGGTGCCTTCGAGCCAGGAGAGGTCTCGGAGGGTAGGCGGGGAAGCGGGAATGCGGGGAGGCGGGGAGTTAGGGGTCGCGAAGAAGAGCAAGAAAGCCGAGAACAGCATAACACGCATTTACGCCTCCAGGAGCCTCATGCCATCGCGTTTTTACCTTCCCCGCCTCGCTTCCCCGCTTTCCCGCCTATTGGTACTGGATATACATCGGCTTGGGGTACAACTCCAGGACCTGCTGGGGCGTCATCATCGGCTTGTCGTTCTTGTAGAACAGCTTGAAACCGGTATACTGGACCGGGTGGCGCACTACGAACCAGCGATATGCGCCCATTTTGCTGCCGGGGGTACCCCACCCATCCATATCGATGACCACCTGCACCCGGGGGTCCAGTCGGATCTGCGACGCGTTGGTGAGCATGTTCCGGGTGAACCGGTGCACCACCAGCACCTTGGGCGGGAGTTGGTGTTCCTCCACGATCTTGGCCAGTACTCCTACGGCATGATTGACTTCAGAGGCATCCATGCGGCCCATCCAGTCGGTACCCGGCCGCTTGCCGTCCTTCATGGCAAACTCCGGGTCCAGAGCGAGATGGACGTAGGGCCGCCTGAGGTAAGGCACCAGAACCTTCAGTTCATCTTCCACGGTGCTCAAACCCACCTGGATGTCTAAGAAGATGATCCAGCCTCGTTCTTCGGCCCAGCTTGCCACCCGTTCGATGAGGCTGTCCGGCATCTGAAGTCGGTACTTCCTGCCCGGCCCGGGATAGGTCTGTGCCACCGTCGCGATCAAGTGCAATGCGGGGAGCACCTTCTGGCCGCTATCGGCCGCCGCCCACTGGGTGGCCACCACTTCCAAGCGCCGCAGCATCTCCTCCGGTGGCAGCTCGCCCAGGATCCCCATGCGCTTCGAGAGCGGATTGCCATAGAACGCCACGATCCGGTGCTCCGGAATAATCGATTCCGGAAGCGGAGGCGGAGCCTTGACCGGCCAACGCGCCGAATCGCTGGGACTGATGTTGAACGAGCTCCGCTTTGGCTTGCGAACCGGTTGACTCGACACCGGCAGGGACGGCGCGGATGCGGAGTCGACACCTGACTTGGCCTTGGCGCTTTCAGCCCTTCTGCTGGCGTCCAGGATGGAATCCAGCAGCGACACCGTATCCGCTGCGTTGCCGACCGAGTCGATGGGTGGGGCGCTACGAGGTATGACTATGGCGCGGGGGGACCAGAGCTGCGGACGCACATCCCAATCCTGTTCCTGCACCGTCTGCTGCAGCGCAGCACCCGCCGGCGCGTTGCCGCAGCCGATGAGCCCCACCGTGAGAAATGCAGTAATCGTGGTAGACCGCAACGGCTTAGAGAGACCCGGGAAGCAGTCCATGTGACCCGTGCACGGCGGGAGGAACGCAGTCGAGCGCTTGATGGTAATGATCTGCAAGCCAGGGGCCAAGGCGTTACCTATGCTGCAATTGGCGGTCATGCCATCGACCGAGCAGTAGCAATGCCGTGATCGCGCCGATCAGCGCCAGCATCATATCCCACTGAGTATCCCAGGGATCACCCTGGGTACCCAGAAACGCCTCGGCGGCTTCACCGGTAGCGAGGGCGGTCCAGAACTCGATCAGCTCATACAAGGCGCTGAATGCCAGGCAAAAGCAGACCACCATGAACGGAAGCCATCGACTTCCTCGCAGCGGAGACTTTCGGATCAGAATCTCGCGGGCGACCATGGCCGGAATGAATCCCTGGGCAAAGTGACCGATCCGATCGTAGTGGTTCCGGGCGAAGCCGAACGCGTCCTTCATCCAGTACCCGAACGGCACCTCGGCGTAGGTGTACTTGCCGCCGACCATCAGAATGACTGCATGCAGTGCGATGAGACCGTACACCAGGGGCGTAAACCGAAATCGGGGATACAGGTAGATCAGCACCGGAATGCCGAGAATCACCGGCAGTACTTCGAGCACCCAGGTAAACCGGTCGTGCGGGGAGATGCCCGACCAGACCAGTACCAGACAGATGATCCCCAAAAGAACCAGCTCGTAAACCGGTTGCTGGCGGGGGTGGCGTGAGGCCTCAGTCTGCATCCGCGTAGGGCACGTCCAGTGTCATCCCATCCCGCGCGATGGTCGTTTCGGGAAAGACTGCCTTGGCCTCCGCGAGAAGCTCGGAGGTGTCGCGATTGTATCGCGAGCTGATGTGAGTCAAGACCAGGCGGCGGGCGCCGGCCTCCAGCGCAACCCGCGCGGCTTCCGCAGCAGTCGAGTGGCCGGTTTCCTGGGCTCGCTCGGACTCGTCTCCACCGAAGGTGGCCTCGTGTACCAGCAGGTCGGCGTTGCGAGAGGCCTGGATCACGGCGAGGTGAGGACGAGTATCTCCGGTGTACACCAGAATCCGACCCGGCCGCGGCGCGCCGACTAACTCTCCCGGGCCAACCGTTCGTCCGTCTGCCAAGGTGACGGTCTGGCCCTTATGAAGCTGACCCCAGAGCGGTCCCTCGGGGATCCCCAGCACCCGGGCCCGCTCAGGGTTGAAACGGCCCAGTCGGGGATGCTCCACCAGTGCGTATCCGACCGTATCGGCCCTGTGCTCCGTCTCAAACACAACGATATCGTACTCGTCGCGGGCCAGCCGGTCGCCTGGCTTGATCTCGAGAATCTCGATAGGAAACTTGTTGCGTTCGATGCCCAGAGCAATTGCGGCACCGAGCACACGCTGAGCGCCCCGAGGCCCGTACAGCAGGACCGGAGTGGACCGATCCTGCAGCCCCATGGTGCGCAGCAGTCCGGTGACACCGAGAATATGATCCGCGTGATAGTGGGTGAAGAAGATCTCCCGAAAGCCGAAACCAACGCCGTATCGCATCATCTGGCGCTGGTTGCCCTCGCCGCAGTCGAAGAGGATCGTCTCGCCTTCGCGCTGCACCGCGAGGCCGGCAACATTGCGATCGATCGTGGGAATCGAGGCGGCAGTGCCGAGGAAAGTCACGCTTAGCATGGGGAGAAGGTAAGCGGGTAAGCGGGTGCGCGGGTACGCGGGTACGTCGG
>JAICPP010000137.1 GCA_025929805.1 Gemmatimonadales bacterium
CGGACGAGGCGCTGTCGGAGGTGATTACCAGCTATACCCGTGAATCAGGAGTCCGCCAACTGGAACGGGAGATCGGTCGTCTGGCCCGAAAGGTGGCTCGAAAGATTGCTACCCAGGAGGTCGAGCAGATCACCATCGATCGTGAGACGGTGGACGACTTGCTCGGGCGGCCTAAAGTGCACCCCGAGAAGAACGCGCGCGACGACGAGGTCGGTGTGGCGACCGGGATGTACTACACGCCGACGGGTGGAGACATCATGTTCGTCGAGGCCTCGACCATGCGAGGCAAGGGCGAGCTGGTGCTCACCGGTCAATTGGGCGACGTGATGAAGGAGTCGGCCAGGGCGGCATGGACCTATGCCAGGTCTCATGCGGCGGCCCTTCAGATTCCCGACGAGATGTTCGATCGGGACATCCATATCCACGTCCCCGCCGGTGCCATTCCGAAGGATGGTCCGTCGGCCGGCGTGACGATGGCCTCTGCGGTGGTGTCTGCTCTTTCCGGCCGCGCGGTCCGTCACGATATCGCCATGACAGGCGAGATCACTCTTCGGGGCCGAGTTCTGCCGATTGGGGGGGTGAAGGAAAAGGTGCTCGGCGCGGTTCGGGCCGGGATTACCAGAATCATCCTGCCCAAGGAAAACGAGCCGGATCTGGAGGATTTGCCCCAGGAGGTCCGCGACAAGATCGAGGTGTTCCTGGTACAGGAGCTGGGCGAGGTGCTTGCCTTGACGCTCCGAGGCGCGACGTTCCGCGAAGGTCGCCTGCTCTTCGGCGACGAGAAGAACCCGCGCGACGTGCTACCGCTGTCGGCAGCCGGGTTTCGGCATTAGAAGCGAGTACGCGGGTAGGGACGGTAAGTGGGTAAGAACAAACCCTCCACAACACGCTGGAGGGTTTTTCTTGTACTGCCTACCTGCTTACCCGCCTACCCGCTTACCCGCCTTCTCAATCCTCTATCCGCAGCCTGCGCCAGCTCGGCCGCCGTCGTCCCATCGCGGGGAAACACGGCCGTCCCCACTCTTACCTGAAGTCGGATCAGCTCTCCGCCGGATGTCTTGGCCGGCTGCTCGCCGAGAACCCGGTGAAGATTTTGCGCGAGTACAGTGGCCCCGGCCGCGTTGGCTCCCCTGAGAAGCATCCCGAACGCCTCCGATCCATAACGGCCGATAACGTCACTCGCGCGAACGTTGGACCGAAAGACATTCGCGGTGTGCAACAGGACCTCGTCTCCGGCTCTTGGCCCCAGTCTCTCAGCGAGCTGTCGGAAGCCGTCCAGCTCGAAAAGCACGAAGGCGAGCGGCTCGCCATAACGCTGGCTGAACTCCACTGCGTTCTCCAGCTCGGCGATCAAGGTGGCGTGGTTGAGCAGCCCGGTAAGCCCGTCGCGATGTACCAGCTCGCGAATCCGCCGGCCCCGGGCGGCGCGGGCGATGACGGTTTGCATCACCAGCGAGGCGTCGGCGGAGGGGGGAATGAAGTCGTCCGCACCTGCCCGGAGAGCCGAGACCCGATCGGCGGTACTTTCCTGGCCCACAAAAACAACAGGCAGCAATTGGTACCGGGGGTCATAGCGGATCATTCGGAGCAACCCGAAAGGATCTGCGTCAGCCAGCTGGGTACTCAGCAGTAGGAGGTCGGGTAATTCCCGATCGAGGGTCTCGCTCACCGCCTGCGCCTCTTTGCATCCCACTACTCGGATATGGGCCTGTTCCAGCACCGCGGCCAGGCGGGCAGCCTGATCCTGATCCTGTTCCACCAAAACCACGCAAGAAGGGGGTGGACCGATCCGGGCGAAGGTGCGGGCGTAGCGGGGGAGTCTTTGCTCGACCTGTTCGGCAGGGAATACTGCATCGACACCAGCGGCAATGGCTCGCAAACGGTCCACCGGCCGGAGCGTCTCAACCAGCACGACGGCCCCTGGCCGTCGATCGGATGTATTGGTCCAGGTCGATGCGATCGCCGACAGATCGCCGTCTCCTGCTTCGCCTCCGATGATCACCAGGTGAGGGAGCTGCTCGCTGGGAATCGAGCTGGGCGAGTCGTGCCGGGCGGCGTAGTGGACTTCGTATCCCGCCCCCCGAAGCTCCTGAGCGATCCGCTCCCGCTGGGGAGTTGAGCGCATGATCACCAGCGCCCGCGGTACCACAGCCATCCTTTCGCCGGGTGCCGACGCGGCGAGCTGTGCCTCCGCGCTCCGGACCGCTGCTGCCAATCTCTCGACCAGCGATGTAAGTGCCGTGGTGTCACGCGAGCCTGAGTTGGATGCCACCCAGCGCTCTCCCTCACGGGCGATGGCACTGAGCTCCATGAACCCGAATGATCCCCCGGAGCCCGACAGACGGTGTAACCGGGTTCTCAGGGAAGTCGCTGCTTCCGGAGCGCCCTGGCCCAGCCCGATGATGTCCGCCCTCAACTCGTCCAGCCGTGATGGCATGGCGGCGAGGTATTCACGCTGCAGACTCAGGAGCGTCGTGTCGAGCTGATCGGTCACGGCGTGCCGGTGAATCGCTCGAGAGCCAGCCGTGCCGCCGCCACCAGGGGAGGAGAGCTGCTCCAGAGACCCCGCACTGCGTTGCCGGTACGCGAGCCCACGATCGCGTACCGCTCATCAACGATCATGATGATGGGCATACCGGGCCAGCGGTCCTCGGTCCTGAGGACGCCCACCTCGGCAAATTCCAGATCCACCGGATGAGATGACCATAATGAGACTGGCACTCCGGCTGATGCGGGGCGGCGGAGCGCCGGAGAGAGCAAGGGATATGCATCGGGCGGCGCCAACAGCTCGACCGACCGGTTGGCCCTGGTCACGTCATGGGTGATCAACTGGAGCACCGCCCGTCCCGACTCTATTTCTACCACGGTCGGACTGTCCGACACGGACGCGCCTTCCAGCTCTTTGCTGAGACGTTCCAGCGCTAACCCGTGGCTATTGGAGATTCGCGCAATGAGACCGGCCGGGGGCTCCGGCCGGTATCGCCGGGGACGCCCAGCTTCTACTCGCGCAGCACCCTTGGCCACGAGGCTTTCCAAGGCACTGTACGCGTTGGCCCGGGCGAGTCCGGCTGCACGGGCTAGAGCGTACCCTGTACCAGGACCATGCTTTAGCATGATCTCGTACACCAGACTCTCGGTCGGGGTGTAGCCGAACCCTGTAAGATCGATGCTCCTCACGGTAGTAGTATCAAATACTACGGAAAGAACTTCAAGACTTACGCGTAGCTCAACGTCCAACCCAGGGACTTGGCGATCAAAGCCAGGCGGAAGGTGACGTCCACTTCCTTGCCCTCTGGTGTCTTGGTATCCAGGTGAAGAGGATAGTAGTGATAGGTGATTCGATTACTCGCCTTCGGCTGGGAGCGGAGGTTCTTGGGCCGCCATACTCCGGTCTCATCGCAGTCCTTGAGTAGTCGGGCCAACACCTTGGTTGCCACCGGCGCCCACTCCAGTGCGCCCATCCTGGCCATCAGCTCGATGTAATGCAGAGCAAGAGGAAGATCCTTGGGGAGCCCTTTGGCGTCTGCCTCGATCGGGTCTCCCAAGATCAAATGCTGCGGTTTGAGGCTCCTCTTCCCCATCTGAATGACAAATGCCTTCTTGGGCTCCGGTTGCGCCAAGTAGTGTCCCAGGCGTTCGGTAAAGCCGGCCCGTTCGCGCTGCAAGTTGGGCATAGCCGCCAGCATCGCGACAGAATACCAACTGGGAGGGTGTGCCTCGGGATGCAGCGCCAACTGCTTCCCGGATTTCACGAAAGGCTTTTCGGCCAAAGGGCTCCGCAGGAACTGGGAGATGGCACTGGCTATTTTGTGTCCCGCCCCCCGAAGACGGGGGTCCTCACCATACCCGGCCTCGGCCAAAGCCGCAGAAGCAGCCTCCCGCATGACTTCACGAGCCCACGCCTCGGCTTCCAGATCGGATTTGACGGATTTCTGTAACTCGAAGAGCAGTGCGGGATCTTCATCCCTTGAGAGGAGCCGAAACAGGACCCGGTCGGCCAACTTGAACGGCCGGGTGCCCCGGGGCCATTCCAGCTGCAGCAGGCGGCGGTACTGAGGTATGGTCCCGACGTCCTTGATCCCCTGCGACGCGGACATGGCCAGACCCAGCATGTTACCGCCCCAGATCCCGCTGTCCTTCTGCTTCCTTACAACGGCCAGGGCAGTCTTGGACTCCGCTATGGCAAGATGGGCTGCCTCAACCACTTCGGGCGGGGCAAAGCCGGAGGGAGCGAGTTCGCGGTAAGTACGGTATCGGATCGATGCCCCGGCATTCTCGAGCAGCCAGGTGAGCGGGATACGGTGCTCGGAGGGCAGGTCCAGAATCGCTCCCGGGGTTGATGGCGGGGTATCGGGCGGCGGAGAAGATAGTACTGGTCGGAACGAGCGGAAAGGGCGGAATAGCGGAAGGTGTCATTGGGTTCGGGCGGGACTTGCCCCACTTCGCAGCTTCCGCTTCGACCACTACCCCTCTTCCGACTTACGGCCGGCCCGCCGCTCCTCTCCTGCCGTACGAAACTCCGAGGTCTCGTTCCAGACGGGTTGCGATCGTGCATTAGCAACGGCCACCGCTGAACGGACGATGACGCGAAGCTGTTGTATGGCTCCATCCAGTGTGAACCAGGGCAGCACCTCGTCGCTTGGCTGGTGATAGCGCTGCGCAATGTACTCGTCCTTTTTCTGCCGGCCGTAACCGGCCGGGCGATCTACGTAGCTCATCCCGGCCTGGAGTGAGAGACCCGGGATCCCGGCTCGGGCGAGCGGAAAGTGGTCTGAACGAAAGAAGTAACCGCGCTTCAGGTCATCCGGATCGGTCGTCACCTTGAGCCCCTCGGCAGTGGCCGCCTGCCGAAACGTAGGCCCCAAGGATGACTGATCGGTGCCAAGGGCTCCGATGTCTGCCGTGCGGCCATAAAGGTTCATCCCGTCCATGTTGAGGGCCGCGGCTACCTGCCGAAGGGAGAACGGTGGCCGGGCTACCAAAGCCTCGGAGCCGAGAAGGCCCGACTCTTCCGCCGCAAAACCTATGAATACCAGTGACCGGCCGACTCGGGCCCCGCTCCGGACAAAGGCCTCAGCGGCCGCGAGGACTGCTGCCGTCCCCGAAGCATTATCCTCTGCCCCGTTGTAGATGGAATCCCCCTTGACTGGTGCCCCGATGCCGAAGTGATCGTAGTGGCCCCCAATCAAGACCATTTCTTCTGCCAGCCGCCCCTGACCCGGGATGCGACCCAGGACGTTATTCGTTCGGGAGCGCTGGATGGTGCTTCGAACCGTGGCCTGCAACTGCGATCCGAGTGGCACGGCGCGGAACCCCTTCTGGTGGGCTTGCTGCTCCAAGCGAGATAAATCCTGGCCAGCCTCTCGGAAGAGCCGCGTCGCTGCCTCGTAGTTCAACCAGCCGGCCACGAGCAGTGACGTAGGTGGCTTCTCCACGCGGACCTGTGGGCCGGTCCAGCTCGATTGCACCGTGGTCCAGGGATAGGTGGCGCTCTCCGTGGTATGCACCAGCAGGATACCTGCCGCGCCCTGTCTCTGTGCTTCCTCGATCTTGTAGGTCCAGCGCCCGTAATAGGTGAGAATCGGCCCGCGGAAGATGCTCGAGTCCCGAAGCCCGGGATCGTTCACCAGGGCTACGACGATCTTGTTCTTGACGTCGAGATCCTGGTAGTCGTTCCACTGGTATTCCGGTGCATTGATCCCGTATCCCACGAACACCAACTCGCCCGATACATTGGTGGTCGGCTCGTTGCGCAGGGACCAGAGCACGTAATCGGTTCGGTAGGTGAGCTCACTTCCACTCGCGGTACCTACCCTCACCACCGGATTCGGCGTCAGGGTGATGATGGGCACCTGGTGGAAATAAGTCCCGCTATCGCCCGCCGGTTTCAGGCCCAGACGCTGGAATTGGGAGGCGATGTACTTCGCGGCGACCTCCCCCCCGCGGGTACCGGGCCGACGCCCTTCCAGCAGATCATCGGCCAGAAACTCGAGGTGAGCTCGAAGAGCCAGGGAATCCACCGCACGAGCGACCTGGGCGCCGCTCGCTTTGGCTTGCTGCTGTTGGGCGGCGAGCTGGCAGGTGGGTAAGCTCAGGAGAAGAACGAGAATCGAATGGCGCATGTGAACCCTAGAGCTGAAGGCGTTTGAAGATACTCTCCGGCACCCACCTGATCACCGCCATGACAGGTCGCCAGTACCATGGTATGTAGACGACGTTCCTTCGGTTCTCGATCGCACGCTCGATGCTGCGTCCCACCCGACGAGCACTGGCAAACAGCGGAGTCTTTGGCATGCCGCTGGTCATCGGTGTCTCGACCAATCCTGGCTTGATGGTCACGACCGCTACACCTGATCGGTAGAGCCGGTTACGTAAACCTTGGAGGAAGCGGTCCAGACCTCCCTTGGCAGCGCCATACACGTAATTGCTCTGGCGTCCCCGGTCTCCCGCCACCGAGCCGATTACCGCGATGCAGCCGCGCCGCTGAGCCTCGAAGTAATTGGCGAGCAGCGTCAGCAGTGCCACCGTGGCGGTAAAGTTGATCTGGATGGCGTCCAGCGTCGCGCTGACCTCCTCCTGACACCTGGTCTGGTCGGGCAGGGTACCGTGCGCGATCAATGCGATATCGAGTCCACCCAGGCTCCCCACAGCGGCGTCGACCACGGATCGGTGACTGGCGATCTGAGTGACCTCGAGCTCAGCAGTTTCGACCTGAGCCGCTCCTCGAACTAGCAGGTCGTCCCGCACCGAGGCTAACCGGCCCCCGTTGCGGCCGGTCAGAAAGAGTCGGGCTCCGCTGGCGGCATATACCTGCGCGGTTTCCCTGGCGATGGCGGAGGTTGCCCCGATGATCAGGACCCGCGCGCCCCCAGTTTTAGGCAGCGGTGACACGGCGCCAGAACGAGGAAGAGAACTTGGGGTCGACCTGGGAGGCAAACGACTGCCAGTGGGGGAAGAAGCGGCGGAAGTTGGCCGCGCTCATGCGGGCGTCTTTGGCTGGGTAAACGGCGCCTTGCGCCGCGGCCACCACTTGATCGAGACGATCCAGGAGCGCCAGGGTGGTTGCCCCGCGCATGGCGAAATCGATAGCGAGCGTGATGCCAGGTCTCGGAAACGAGAGCAAGCCTGGCGAGCGGACGGTCCCAAAGCGCTTGAGCACCGCCAGAGACGGAATTTCGCTGGAACGCGCCACCTGATCCAGCAGCTCAGCGACGGCTCCTTCCGATTCGTTGGCCGTGACGCACTGGTACTGGAGAAATCCCCGCCTGCCGTAGAGCCGATTCCACGCCCCTATGCCGTCCAACGGGAAGAAGAATGGTTCGTACTCACCGGTCTTCCGCTGCCTGGTGCGAACCTGCGCCCGGTAGTACAGCCCGTTGAACACCGTCGTGGTGGCTCGGTTCACCAGACCGGAAGGTAGGGTAGCGGGTATCGTGATGCGCGATTTTCCCCGGCTGGATGTGCGGGATGGCCCAGGCGCGTGGTCGCCTCGAAGGAAGAGGCCGCGACCCAAGCGTCTCCCCCGAGCCAAACAGTCGATCCATGCGACGGTATACTCGAACTCCTGGTCCTCGGTGGAGAGCTGCGCGAAGTCGCGCAGGCCCGAGAATCTGATCCGCTCCATAGCAATCTGAGCACCCGGTATCCGCTTGAGGCGAAGCTCCGCCCACAGGATCAGGCCGGTGAGGCCCAGCCCTCCGATCGTGGCACGGAAGAGCTCGACGTTCCGCTCCGGCGAGCAGAGGATCCGCTCGCCGGTAGAACGCAGGAGCTCCAGGCAGGTCACATGAGCGCCGAAGGTCCCGGCGCGGTGGTGGTTTTTGCCGTGAATGTCGTTGGCGATTGCACCGCCGATTGAAACCCACTTGGTGCCGGGAACCACTGGTAAGAACCATCCCCGTGGAACCGCCAGGCTCAAGACCTCAGCCAACGTGACGCCGGTCTCACAGCGAAGCACGCCGGTAGATTCATCGAAAGCGATGAAGCGACCCAGCCCGGACACATCGAGCAGGGCGCCTCCGTTGTTGAGACAGCTATCTCCGTAGCTGCGGCCATAGGCAAACGGCAGCACACTCTCGGAGAGATCGGATAGCCTGATCGGGTCGGTGCGCCAACGGATCGGAAGTACGCGGGTGTGAGCGGCTGGAGGATAGCGTCCCCACGACTGATAAGTCTGCACCAGCGCGCCGCTAGTTCGCGAGATACAGGATCAGCGCCACCAGCGCCCCGATCCCGTAGCTCGCGGGGTCTCGAACCGTAGCCACGATGGGGTCCTGATTGATGCAGCCTCGATGCGCCAGTAACCACATCCGGCTGATCCAGAAGAGCAGGAGTGGGCAGATGAGCCACAGGAGCAAAGGAGTCCGGTATAGCACCACGACCTGGTCGCTATTGATGTAGAGCGCCAGCACCAGAACGGAGATGTAGCCGCTCGCGCCTCCCATGGAGCCGAGCCACTCCCGGTCGCCCCGGAGATACCCCCGACGCTGCAGTCCTTCTCCGCTGCCACCGTCGAGTTGACTCAGCTCGGCGTAGCGTTTGAGGAACGCAAGGCTCAAGAAGAGAAACATTGAGAACCCGAGGAGCCAGGTCGAGAACCGCACGTGGCTGGCCGCAATACCGGCCAGTACTCTCAGGGTATAGAGCCCGGCCAGCAGAAGCACGTCGAGCACCGCTACACGCTTCAGGTAGACGGAGTACGCCGTGGTGAGCACCACGTACATCGCGAGGAGAATCATGAACTTGGGCGAGAGCCACATGGAGCAGAGCAACGCCCCGGCGAAGAGCAGTGGCACCATCAAGATCCCAAAGGATGGGCTGAGGGTCTCCGCCGCGAAGGGCCGGTGGCGCTTGATAGGATGGATTCGATCGGCTTCACGATCCAGTAGATCGTTCAGCACGTAGGCC
>JAICPP010000323.1 GCA_025929805.1 Gemmatimonadales bacterium
ATCTGGCGTGATTCCTATCGGGGATTGTTCACCGGGTGCAGCAAGCAGCACCCCTACAACCTCCTCCGGTACGGGCGCTCATGAGGAAGCGAAGGATCTGGCGCGCCCGACCACCGCCATCCGGCTATGAGGAATCCAAGCTATGGCTCCCGGCCCACACTTCGGGTCGCACGCAGATCCTGGAACGCCTTGCCGATATGGTTCCGGCTTACGATGACCGTGATCAACGCGGCCAAGATGTAGACACCGATCATCGGTCCCCGGATATCGGGCATCACAAACTGCGCCATAAAGAGGCCGAAGAGCGCGGCGGCACCGACCACCGAGAACCGCAAGTCCATAAGCAGGAGTATCGCGAAGAGCGACTGCGCGGCGGTCAGCAGGATCTCCTCTTGCTGATGCCCATCGAGCGGGAGCGGCGTGAGTCCTCCGGCCGCAATGCCGTAGACGAGTGGGAGCATCGCGATCAGCAGTGTCCACTGGTTGATCTTCGAGGAGACCAGTGCGCCAAGCGCCGTGCTGGCCGCGCCCCGCCAGGCAAAGAGCCCGACAACGACAAACTCTGGCGCCTCTGATGCCAGCGGCGCAATCCACTGGACCAGCAGGAACTGGTCAATGCCAAGCGCGCTACCGGTATCAACCAGCGAGTGGGCGAACGGCTCGGCGACCAGCAAGATCACTCCGGCGGCAAACACCCCCAGGAGCCCGGTCATCAACCGCCGATTCCTCTTCGTAAGTCCCCCGATCCAGAGGGCCGGACCGACAAGATGCGGCTCTTCCGCCGGCAGCTTGGCCAGACGCCAGACATAGAAGGCGAACAGTCCACCCAGGACGATCAGGTCAAGAATCGAGAGCGACCCCTTGAAGGGGATGATAAAGGCATAGATGGTAGCGACCAGGAGCACCATCAGCGGCAATCCCTGGCCGGAATCCAAGGTCACCGAACGTTTCCGGGTACGGATCCAGACAAGTAGGATTACTAGCGGCCAGGCCACACCAATCAGCAACCGGTTGGCACCGGTCATATTGGCCACCGCGTAGGCCCGGTAGGTGGGGTCACTGGCGGCAAGCCAGGCGAAGGTGGCATCCACGATGTACTCGGGCAGAATAGCGATCAATGCCAGCAGTGCCAGAGCCATTCCCTGCGAGATATCGAGCTGGATAACCTCCGCTGCCCAGGAAAGCAAGAAGGCGCAACCGATGATCGCGATGCCGAGGAGCACCGCCGTCACCGGGGAAGAGGCGTGGAACAGTCCAAGTTCGAGCGCCAGGCCCGGTACGGTAATCGCCGCCGCAATGGCGATCGGGCTCCATCCGCGCATCAAAAGTCTCCCATCTCAAGATTGGGAGCCATCACCTCTAATGCCGCGGCGAACCTACCCGGTGGTAGGGGAGGGTCTTGTACCCTCCCGAATGTCCGCCACAACACCCAGAAATGAGGGCATCGGTTAATCACGCTGCGATATACCGGTCACGAGCATGATGTAGTAGAGCAACTGCACCAGGGCGGCGGCGAACCCGGCGATGTAGGTCCAGGCCGCAGCGTTCAGCACCTTCTTGTTTTGGTCATATTCGGTTCGGTCGACAACGCCCATCGACGTGAGCTGTGCCATGGCCCGCGACGAGGCGTTGAACTCCACCGGTAGGGTGACCAGCGCAAACAGCGTCCCGGCCGCGAAGAAGGCGACTCCGAGCCAGGCCAGTCCGGTAACTCCAATCAAGATCCCAGCCAACACCATGATCCAGCCCAGGTTCGAGCCGACGCTGGCAACCGGCACCAGCGCGCTCCGGACTTGAAGCGGCGCATAGCCCTCGGCATGCTGCAGCGCATGCCCGGTCTCGTGCGCGGCAATCCCAAGCGCCGCCACCGACCGCGAGCTATAGACCGGCTCTGACAACCGGAGCGTCCGGCTACGCGGGTCGTAGTGGTCGGTCAACTCACCCTGAATCGGCTCGACCGGCACGTGGGAGAGCCCGTTGCTATTCAGGATCATCCGGGCGACTTCAGCGCCACTGAGCCGTTGCTGGTTGGGGACCTCCTTGAACTTCCGGAAGGTACCTTTGACCCGGTTCTGCGCCCAGAGTACGAGGATGATGGTTGGTACCATCATCATGATATAGAGTGGATCGAAGAACATTCGTTAGCTAAACCTTTCCGATTCGA
>JAICPP010000104.1 GCA_025929805.1 Gemmatimonadales bacterium
GTAAGCGGGTAAGCGGGTAAGCGGGTAAGCGGGTAAGCACACTAAACGAATAGTCAAGACTCTGGTCTGTTGGTATCGGCTTTACTACTTATAGACCGGTAAAGACCCCACGTGAGCCGACCAGCGTGATCGCGTATTGCCTCAATCTCACCCCAAGCTTCGGATTTCAAGTAACCGAGATCTCTGGCGAGTAAGAGGATATAGGTCAACTCGGATATCGAGCCGAGTGCTATGTCCAGAAACCGACGGAACTCTCGTTTACCCCTCTTGGCTGAGCCCTCCGCGATATTGGCCGCGGCGGAATATGCTGCCCGCCGAGCCTGCGAAGTGAGACCGTACTGCTCCTTCGTGGGCCAATCGGAAGTAAGCCTGTAGACGCGCAATGCGAGCTCGTGGCATGCGATCCAGGACTTAAGCCCCTCATGCCGTGGTCGCTTAGGGGCGAGCATAGTGGAAGTCATGCCTAGAAGTCTGCGAAACAACTGAGTGATAGCATTATCCTTTTCCCACCTGGCTTACCCCACTTACCCGCCTACCCGCTTACCCGCCGTTATATTTCGCGGCATGCCAACACCCCGTCCCATCATCGTAGGAACCGGAATAGCCGGTCTATGGACGGCTTGGCGGCTGGCGTCTGAAGGGGTCTCCGCAGTTCTCGTCACCAAGGAAACACTGGCTGACAGCGCCAGCGCGTGGGCCCAGGGAGGAATTGCGGTCGCACTGGGGCCCGGCGACAGCCCGGGCCAGCACGCGGCCGACACTATCGCGGCCAGTGATGGGTTGGCCGATCCGGAAGCCGTTCGCATCCTCACAAACGAAGGCCCGGACAGGATATACGAACTCCTGGCGCTGGGAGCGGTATTCGACCGGGGTTCCGACGGCAAGCTGGGCCTGGCCCTCGAGGCCGCCCACACCCGGCCGCGCATCATACACGCCGGTGGGGATCGGACCGGAGCCGCCCTGATCAGCTGCCTGGCGCAGGTGATTCGAGAGCATCCTCAAATTGAGCTGGTGGAGCACACCGAAGTCACCGAGCTCGTCACTCAGAACGGGCAGGTCGCCGGAGTTACCTTGCTGCCGCAGGGCGGCACCAGGGTGACGCAGGAGAGCTCGGCCATAGTCCTTGCCACCGGAGGCGTGGGACAGCTCTATGCGGTGACGACCAATCCCAGGGTCGCCACCGCCGACGGCTGGGCCCTGGCCCACCGGGTAGGAGCCCAGCTCCGCGATATCGAGTTCCTCCAGTTTCATCCCACCGCCCTCAGGATCCCGGGCCTCAACCCCGCTCCGCTCATCTCGGAAGCCGTGCGAGGCGCTGGGGCCATTCTGGTCGACCAGTCGGGTCGCCGGTTTGCCCTCACCTTCGATTCGCGCGGAGAGCTGGCCCCCCGGGACGTCGTCGCTCGAGCCGTCGCGTCGGCCGACTCATCCGGCGGCGCCTGGCTCGATGCCAGAGCGATCCAAGACTTCTCCGCGCGGTTTCCGGGGATCACCGCGATGCTTGCCCGACACGGGCTGGATCCGCGCCGGAGTCTCTTGCCGGTTGCTCCCGCGCTGCACTATGCCATGGGTGGAATCCAAACCGACCTGGAGGGGCGGACGACGAAGCCAGGGCTGTGGGCGGTCGGTGAGGTCGCTCGGACCGGCGTTCATGGAGCCAATCGGCTGGCATCCAACTCCCTGCTCGAGGGTCTGGTCTTCGCCGATCGGGCTGGCCGCTCGCTGAGCCGGAAACTCCCCACCAGGCAGGGGGCAATGAAGCCCTCGTCCACCTCGGGTACGCCGGACAGCGGCGCCGATGAGAAGTGTGAGGCGATCCGGCACGAAATGCGCAACCTGATGACCGCTCACGTGGGTGTTCAGCGAAGCGAAGTGTCTCTGCTGTTGGCAGAGCAGGAGCTGGATCGGCTCACTCGAGCGACGCCCCGCGAGGCCTGGCGTACTCACAATCAGCTGCTGGTAGCGGGGCTGATCACGCAGGCAGCCCGCGGAAGGAGAGAGAGTCGTGGCGGACACCGCCGAACAGACTATCCGCCCGATTCGCTCAAGCAGGAGGCCGTGTGAGCGCATCGAGGAATGGCGGCGCTACGCTGGCGCTCCCGGTGATCGAGACTCCCCCGGAGACACCTGAGCAGATTGCCGCGCTGCAGGCGGAGATCCGGAGCCGCGCCCGTGGGCGCAACGCGGTGGTGCTGGCCCATAATTACCAGAGGCCTGAAATCCAGGATGTGGCCGATTACGTCGGCGACTCGCTTGGCCTGTCCCGCCAGGCCGCCGGCACTCAGGCGGACGTGATCATCTTCTGTGGCGTCCACTTCATGGCCGAGACTGCGGCAATCCTGTCACCCAATAAACGGGTGCTCCTGCCGGACCTGCGCGCTGGATGCTCGCTCGCCGCCACGATCACGGCGGAAGACGTGCGGAAGTGGAAGGCGCAGTTCCCCGGATTTATCGCGGTGGGATACGTCAATACCACGGCGGAAGTAAAGGCAGAGCTGGACTACTGCTGCACCAGCGGTAACGTGCTCGACGTCATTGACGCCATTCCGGCCGACAAGGGGATCCTGTTCCTCCCCGACTTCTTCCTGGGCAGCCACGTCCGGCGGATGCGGCCCGATCGCCAGATCGAGGTGTGGATGGGAGAGTGCCACGTTCACAAGGGGATTCGCCCCGACGTATTGAACGAGGCCCGGGCCGCCTACCCGGAGGCCGAAGTGCTGGTTCACCCTGAATGCGGTTGCGCCGGCCAGCTCATCTACAGCATGGGAATGGGAGACGTAAACCCCGAAGGTCTCCACATCACCTCGACCGAGGGGATGATCCGTAAAGTTACCGAGCGTCCCGCTTCTCAGTTCATCGTGGCCACCGAGACCGGAATCATGCATCGCATGAGGCAGTTGGCTCCGCACAAGCAGTTCATCCCGGCCGACCCGGAAGCGGTCTGCGCCTTCATGAAGACCATAACCCTGCCCTCGGTGCGCGACTCCCTGGAGTTCGATCGCTATCATGTGACGGTCCCACCCGAGATTGCCGCCAGGGCCCGGCGCGCCATCGACCGAATGGTTGCGCTGGGGTAATCCGGCGCGTTGTCCCCCTCCCCCACCTCCGACGTCAACCGAATCGCCGCATTGGCTCTGGCCGAGGACGGCGAGACGGATCTGACGACCGACCTCACCGTTGCTCCAAAGATCAAGGCCGAGGCCACTCTAGAGTACCGAAACGGTGGTGTGCTGGCTGGCAGGGCCTACGCCGAGGCCGTTGCACGAGCCTGCGGATGCACGGTTGAATGGCTGGTCGCGGAAGGTGCCGAAGCGCCTGCCACATCGGTAATCGGTACCATGCGGGGAGAGCTTCGCCACATTTTGAGAGGAGAGCGCCCACTCCTCAATATCCTGCAACGAGCATCGGGGATCGCTACGCTGACCCGGGCCTTCGTTACGGCCGTCAAAGGCAACCCCTGCCGCATTCTCCACACCAGAAAGACTGCCCCCGGGCTCCGTGGGCTCGACGTGACAGCGGTGATTGCGGGCGGCGGCCATACACACCGCCTCGATCTCGGTCACGAGTTGATGGTAAAGGACAATCACTGGAAGGCGCTTACCCGTGAAGGCACCAGTCTGGGCCGGGTTCTCGCCGACGCGAGGCGGAGAGGTGTGACGGCGCTGTACGTGGAAGTGGAGTCGGTGAACCAGCTGGAGATGGCCTGTGCCGCGGGCGCTACTCGGCTGCTGGTGGACAATCAGTCGCCCGCCGTGCTGCGCACGTGGGCTGCCATGGCGCGGCAACAATCCCCCGGGATCGAGATAGAAGCCACCGGAGGTATTACCCTGGAGAACGTACGGGCCTATGCCGAGGCGGGTGCCGATTTCGTATCGATCGGTGCCCTTACCCACAGCCCGCGAGCGGCGGACATCTCGCTGGATGTCAACTTCGAGAAACTAAGCCGCTGATGAACGCCGATATGCTCTCTTGGTCAACAGCACACCTGAATGGCTCATCTGCAACAACAAGCTTGCTCCGGAACTCCAGTGGTGTGCTTTTGAACAAAGTTTCTGTCACTTGTGAATGACTTGCTGGGCACGGACGAATCCGTGTTCATCAGTGTTCGGGAACCCGCGAAGTGGGTGTGCCGTGGCCGCTGTATTATCTGCGTTTATCTGCGTTCATCTGCGGCCACTTTTTTACCCAGCTCAGGCAAACCTTCGAGCCTCCGCGAGGTCCACCACCTCCAGGCGAGATAGGCGGGGATGCCGGCGAGAATGATCCCAAATGTGATCCCCGTGTTCACCGGATCGGTCCAGAGCGCATTCACCACCATGCCCAACGATGCCAGGAGGAACAGGAGAGGTACCACCGGGTAGCCCCAGGTCCGATAAGGTCGCGGCAGTTCCGGCCGAGTGCGTCGCAAGACGAAGACGGCGCCGACCGCCAGGGCATAGAACGGCCAGATACCCAGGATGAACTTGTCCGCGAGCTGCTGGAAGTCGTTCAGCAGGACGTACACCACGCCGAGCGCCGTGGCCAGCCAGATGGCGACCGAAGGGCTTTGGAAACGGGGAGAGACGCGCGCGATACTGCGGAAGAAGAGGCCTCGATCGGCCATGGCAAAGAAGATCCGAGGCCCGGTCATCATCGATCCGACGAGCGTGCTGAAACACGAGAGCATCACCACGCCGGAGATGATGCCCCCGGCATATCGCCCCAACAGCGGAATCCGCTCGGCTGCGGTGGCAGCGATCAAGGGCGAACGGGCCATCTCGTTGAGCGGCACCAGATAGATATAGGCCACGTTGAGGAGGAGATAGATCAGCAGGATACCGAGCGTTCCCGTGATGAGGGCCATCGGAAGCGTACGCCCGGGGTTTTTCACCTCGCCTCCCAGGAAGGAGAGGTCGGCCCAGCCATCGTACGTCCACATGATTGCGATGAGGGCTGTCCCGATCAGCGACAGGTTGATCCCGTGGCTCCAGGCCGGACTGAAGTGTGACGCGCTGCCTTGGCCCACGGTGAACGCCAGCAACACCAGCGCTGCCAGCGCGGCATACTTGGCAACGGTGGACACATTCATCAGAACCGCTGCCCGGTTGACGCCCAGGTAATTCAGCAGCCCGACCACCACGACAGCAGCCGCGGCCACCCAGCGGACCTGCATGGAGCTGAGCCGTATGAAGTGGCCGAGATACTCGGCAAAAATGGTGGCGATGGCCCCGAGAGCAGAGGCTCGAATGACGGTGAGCTCCGACCAGCCGAAAAGAAACGCCGGGAGCGGGCCAAAAGACTCGAGGATATAGGCGAAGACCCCACCGGAGCGGGGGAGCGCACCGGCCAGCTCGGCCAGCGTCAGGGCGCCAAACAGGGCGATCAGCCCGCCCAATACCCAGGCAAAGAGGACAGGGCCGGGATCCTTGAGCTGTTCGGCCACGCTGGCGGGCACCCGGAAGATGCCGCTGCCGATCGTCGAGCCGATGAGCACGGCCACGGCGCTCCATATCCCGAGGTGCCGGGGAAGTCGCTCACCCCAGGCGTCGCGTTCCGAAAGCATGGCCAAATATAGGCTTCAGCAGCTATAATGGCTCGGATCAGCAACTTGGGCGGATACAACATCTCATGAGTGCAAGCCAAAAGGATAACCGGGTGGTGCTTCGCCGCCTGGCGTGGGGTGGCGCTGCCATGGCGCTGGGACTCATCGTGCTCGGTGGTATCGTCCGCATCACTGGGTCCGGCATGGGATGCGGCGAGCACTGGCCCCTCTGCGACGGCGAGTGGTTCCCGCCGCTCGATCTCCCTACCATGATCGAGATCGGGCACCGGTGGGCGGCAGCCCTGGTAAGCGTGGTGGTGCTCGCACTGACCGCAGCAGCGTGGAGGCATCATCGAGCGGACCCGGCGATCAGGAATTCAGCTACTCTCGCGACATTGTTGTTGATTGTTCAGGTGCTGCTGGGCGCCGTCACGGTCAAGCTTTCCCTGCCGCCCTGGGTGGTCATATCTCATTTCGCCAATGCGATGGTTCTGTTGGCGGTGCTGGTCGTGACCGGGTTAAGAGCGGGCGCGGGTAATCCGGCACCGGTAGGGGAGCGCCACCGGGATCACGGCCTGGTTCTCGCCGTAGCGGCCACGGGATTCGTAGTGATTCTTTTCGGCGCTCAGGTGGCCAACTTCGATGCCGGACTCCTCTGTCTGGGACTGCCGCTGTGCAACGGGTCCCTGTTGCCGCCGCCAGCGCCGCTGGCCACGCTGCACTGGACCCATCGGGTGCTTGCCTTCTTTTTTCTGGCGCTGGTCGTTGCCCTCACCGTCCGACTATATCGAAGACCGGTAACTGGACCGGTGCGACGATGGACCGCCGTCGTCCTCGGGATCACCCTCACGCAGATCGCCGTCGGGGCAACGATGGTGGTGCAGTTACTCCCACCCGGCTTTCGGGCGGCGCACCTCCTGGTCGGAACTCTGCTCTGGACCACCCTGGTCATCCTGGTCTTTCACTCCAATCGGACTACCGACTCTGCAGAACCTGTTGGGACGCGGAGCCTGGAGCCTTCGGTGCTGGCCGATCTGATCACGCTGACCAAGCCCCGCATCATTTCGTTGCTGCTGATTACCACCGTAGCCCCAATGTTCATCACGCCGGCGGGGCTGCCGCCGCTGTCGCTGATACTCTGGGTCATCCTGGGTGGATACCTGATGGCGGGTGGCGCCAATGCCATCAACATGTGGTTCGACCGTGACATCGACGACAAGATGAGCCGCACCAGACTGCGGCCCATTCCGGCAGGGAGAATAGGGGCGGGTGCAGGCCTCGCATTCGGTATCGGGCTCGCGCTCCTCGCCTTTGCAGTGTTCTGGTATCGGGTCAATCCGCTCAGCGCTTGGCTGGCCCTCGGCGGTCTCCTCTTCTACGTCTTCATTTATACCATCTGGCTCAAGCGATCCAGCCCCCAGAATATCGTAATCGGAGGAGCCGCGGGTGCCTTTCCACCACTGGTGGGTTGGACCGCCATGACCGGCCGGCTGGACCTAGCCGCCATCTATCTGTTCGCGATCATTTTCTACTGGACGCCACCACACTTCTGGGCGCTGGCGCTCATCAAGCAGGGCGAATACGCCAAGGCCGGCGTACCGATGCTCCCCGTAGTCCACGGTGAGCGGCGAACCAAGTTCGAGATGCTTGCCTACACGGCCATTCTGCTGCCCCTTACCATCATGCCCACGCTCTTCGGGGCACTGGGAGCGTTCTACGCCGTGGCTGCCTTGCTGCTGGGGGCGAGGCTGCTCTGGTATTGTATTCGGCTCCTGCGCGAACGAGCTGGCACCCCGGTGGCCTGGCAGATGTATCGCTACAGCCTGCTGTACCTCGCCCTGTTGTTCGTGGCCATGGGCATAGACCGTGTCATGCCCTTTGGGCATCGCCCCCAACCTGCCAAGGTAGTCATTCTCGACGAACCCGAGCGCGAGCTTGTCGCACCCACCAGCGGGTACCACCGCCACTAGCCCAACGGAGGTCGCGCCACCCGCCCGGCGGCTGCCTGCCCCAGGGCGGCTGGTTCGTCTCTGGCCGCGAGTCAGGGAGTATCGAGGCATGCTGGCCCTGGCCTCACTGACGCTGATCGCAAGTGCGCTCCTGGGCTTGGCGTTCCCCATGGTTGTGCGGTATCTGCTGGACGCCGCCTTTATCCAGCACAACCGTGAGGTATTGGACCGGATCGCCATCGGCCTGGTTCTCTTATTCAGCGTGCAGGCCGTGCTCAACTATGCTCAGACGTACCTGCTGAGCGCGGTGGGCGAGCGGGTGGTGGCCAGGCTTCGAGCCGAGCTGTTCTCCAAGCTGCTGGACATGCCTCCGGGATTCTTTGCGGAGCGCCGCACCGGCGAGCTCACCAGCCGGCTCACCACGGATATCGGACTCCTCCAGGGTGTCCTGAGCCACCAGATCGCGGAGTTTTCCCGCCAGGTGCTGGCGCTGGTGGGAGGGATCGTGCTGCTCACGCTGATGCAGCCGCGCCTTACGCTGACTGCGTTGGGCGTGGTGCCCCTGGTCATCGGGTCAGCCTTGTTTTTCGGGCGGCGTCTCCGCCGGATGACCGTGAGCGTCCAGGATAAAGTGGCGGAGGCAACCGCGGTGGCGGAGGAAGCGTTCAGTCAGATACGCACGGTTCAAAGCTTCGTGCAGGAAGGTGCCGAGCGGTCCCGGTATGATGAGCGAATCAGCGCCAGCGTAAAAGCGGCTCTGGCTCGAGCGCGGGTGCGGGGAGTCTTCTTCGGGGTACTGACCTTCTCCACTTTCGTGGGAATCGTCTTCGTACTTTGGCAGGGCGGCCTGCTGGTGCTCGAGGGCCAGCTCACACCCGGGGAGCTGGTTCAGTTCCTCCTGTACACCATCACCATCGCCGCAGCGATTGGTGCGCTGGCCTCGTTTTTCAGCAGTTATCAGGAGGCGGTGGGTGCCGCGGAGCGAGTGTTCGAGATCCTCGAGGTAACTCCGACCATCGAGGACCCAGACACGCCGGTGCCGCTTCCGGCACCAGTGCAGGGGAGAGTCGGGTTCGAGCGAGTATCATTTCGGTATAGCCATAACCCCTCGCTTCCTTGGATCCTGGAGGACATCGATCTCCATTGTGCCCCGGGAGAAGTATTGGCCCTAGTGGGACCCTCCGGCGCCGGCAAGACCACCCTGGTGTCACTCCTTCCCCGATTCTGGGACGTGGACCGGGGCCGGGTCCTGCTCGACGGGGTCGATGTCCGTAACCTTCGCCTGGCGGATCTCCGAGGCGCCATCGGCATCGTCCCTCAGGATCCCGCGCTCTTCAGCGGGACCATCCGCGAGAACATCGCCTACGCCCGTCCCGGGGCATCCCAGCTAGAGGTCGAATCCGCGGCCCGGGCAGCGCACGCCTACGAGTTCATCGAGCGGCTTCCCCAGGGGTACGAGACCCTGGTCGGCGAGCGGGGAGTCAAGCTATCGGGAGGCCAGCGACAGCGAGTCGCCATTGCCCGCGCCATTCTCAAGGATCCCGCTGTGCTCATTCTGGACGAGGCCACCAGCAACCTGGATACCGAGAGCGAGCGGCTGATCGAGGATGCATTGAGCAAGCTTCTCGTGGGGCGTACGACCTTGATCATTGCCCACCGGCTCAGCACCGTACGGAGAGCCGACCGTCTGGTGGTCCTCGACCGCGGCCGGATCGTGGAGGAGGGAACCCATGGCGAGTTACTCGAGTTGGGTGGTCTGTACGCCCGGCTGTATCAGCGGCAGTTCAGGGACGATCCGGCACAGCTGGCGGTGTTCAACCAGAGTTGAGCAGCTGAATGAATAGCAGAAAGAAAGCCCCCGCGGTTCGCGGGGGCTGTTCAATAGGAGGCAAGGACCCGGTGAGTCAGCGCGTCAGCGCGGGTACCGGGGCGTACAGCGAGAGAATGCGCTGCGCTCTGAACACGTAACCGGGATTACCTTCGATGTTCCAGAGCTTAAGCCCAGTGGCGTCGAACAACTCGACTCTGCCCTCAGTTCCAAACGACACGAGATATAGGTCGGGGCCCGCGGCCTGCACGCTGCCGCCAATCGCGGTCTTCACGGGAGGCGTCGACGCGTAGGACTGCTCGAGTGTTGCGGTACGCGCGTCGGCGTTTACGAGATAGCGCTCGTAGCGCGATTCAGTGATGCTCAGACCGAGGTTGTCCAAAATGATGAATCGGCCTGGTCCGACGACCCGCACGTTGTGCTGCCGCACAAAGCCGGCGTCCGGCGTCCCCTCGAATGTGAACTGGTTGCGCAGCCCGCCCATGCGCCACATTACCTCGCCGGACTGCACATTGATCTTGGTGACCTCGTTGAGGCTCCGGAATGCGATGAGAAGATTCCCGTCGGTATCAAAATCGAAACTGTTGCCGTGAGTCCAGTTCACCCCGACGATGCCCTGATAAACTGAAGGTTCGGCGTCTGTGATCAGGAAGTGATCGAAGGGGGTCCATTCAAACAGCAGCGTTCCCACAGGGTCGACGTGCTGGATGGTCGTTCCCGTAACCTCGGCAGTCGCATCCCCTCCCATGGCCGACAAATCCATGGTGCGGGTTTCATCACACATGATCCAGTACGAGCCATCCCCCGAGAGCAGCAGATCATGGAACCGGAGGGGCCGGTTGTTGGCGCAACGCAACTGGCGCCGCTCGAAGCCGGCTGGGTCGAGCTCGACAAACGGATCATCGTCCGTCGGATCGTCGGTATTCAGGCGGCCGACCAGCGTGCCGGTCGGTTGCGCCATGAAGTTCAGGCTCGGGCCGGTGCCCGGAAAACGCTTGTACCAGACGACGCGTCCCGTCCCGTCAATGATGATTCCGAACGGCGTGGCCGAGAATACGAGGTACCCGTCCAAAGGCGTGATGCCGCTTGCCGTATAGGAAGGAAGGTCGAGCGGTAATGCCCCAGTCGTGAAGGTCAGGGGATCGGATATCAGGCTGTCGAGCGAGGATGACCCACCCCCGTACACCACCAGACGCAGCTCGTACGCCGTCACCGGCATCAGTCCCAACACCGCAACCGTATCCTCCTCCGCGGAGGTGACCGGGAATGCGGGCGTTACACTGTCCTCATTCTGGTCAGTGATTCGATAACGCACGCGCATGCTGTCACCCGCACCCTGGAACAGCACCAAGGCACTAATCTCCATATTCGGATTAGCTACAGGATGGGCCGAATCTATTCGTGCGGCTCTGTCCGGCGGACGGGTGCTATCGGTGCACCCGATGGCCGTGAGGAGGACGATGGTGGACGCACAAGAGCCGGGACGAGGCAGCTTCGACAAACTCCCCGAACGGTGCAGCCGCGGGGCCGCAGAGGACAACGAAAGCCCCCGTGGCAAACGGGGGCTCTCGGTTTTGAGACTACACATATTCAATCATTAGCGACTGATCGTAATCTTAATCAACGAAGGAGGGGGACCGGCCGCGTCTCCTCCATAATCTTCAACCAGAAGCGTGTGGGTGCCCGCCGGAAGCGTGAAGCCGCCAGTTTCGGGATGATTGGCGCTCACCGTGGGATCGGCGAAATCCTCGCTCGCGCACGTCGGGTCACTTACGCAGACAGGCGCATCGAGGTCACTGCCGACATTCCAGTCGACCGTAAC